>JAJFTP010000097.1 GCA_021372895.1 Synergistaceae bacterium | reverse complement strand
GTAAGGGATTATTCTGTTTTTTCAACACTCTGCATAAGATTATCAAGATGGCGGCGCATAGTAAGTTTGGCCATATCGGCATCCCTCTGTTCTATTGCCTCAAAAATTTTTCTGTGCTCGGTGTTATAGATATGTCCGGTTTTACGCCTGATAACTTCAAATTCATTTGCGTCTTCCTGTTTCTTTCGAAGCAATCCGACGATGGCTTCGAGTATCTGGTTGCCGCTGGCTTTGGCAAGAAGAAGATGAAATTCCGTATCCAGGTGAGAGACGGATTTACCTTTACGCGCAAGATCTTCCTGTTCTTCCACAATATGCCGCAACTTATCGATATCTTCTTTTGTTGCGTTCTCTGCAGCCAGCTTGGCTACCTCTATCTCCACAGGACGCCTTGCGGTCAGAAGTTCGATTAGCCGTCCCTTTTCTTTACTGTCAAGGACATCCATGAAATCTTCTGTCCATTTGTCCTGCCACTTCCACTCTTCAAGTTCACGCAGGCGTTTAAGCCCGCCTTCTGATAGGGTACGCCCCTGATTGCCGTGTTTTTCGGTCAGCCCGCGGAAGTCCATTTCGCGCAAGAGTCTTCCCACTGTCGCTTCTGCCATGGAGTAGCCCTTTGTATCAAGGTGTCTCTGTACGGAGCCTGCCCCGGCAGGGCTACCGTTCTCCTTAAGGAACAGTAGGATGTCATATATAATGTTCTCGTCCTGAGTCTGCATCATTTTCGAAACACTCCCCATACTACGGAGGCTTAAGGACCTCACGTATAAATTGCTTGAAAATTCAGGCCGCACGGTTTTCATCATTTGATAGTAATATGTAAATATATATTTCAGCAATTTGGATTATATCATTATTGGTCTGTGCTTTGTGATACGTGCTGATAGATTGGGATATTTTGCGGGTGAAAAAGATATGAAAAACCGGTTTAAGCTCTTGGGAGCGCTCTTTTGTCTGATGCTGTGCAATGCAGCCGCCTGCGGTCCTGCGGAGGCGGTCAGGGTTTCCGTGCTTTCCCCTTCCGTAGACGAACAGGTTTTTGAGTCTGGGCGTGACTTTTATGTTATCGGCAGATTGGACCGCGAAGGAGTGAGTGCCGCCGAGCAGCCTCTGGATATTCGTGTCGAAATGGCTATCGCGGGGCTTGTGAGGGACGGGATCAAGATCCCGGTACGTACTATTCAAAGCCGTGTTGACAGAAAGACGGGCTTAACGCCTGAACTAGACATAAATTTCCGCTATAAAGGCAAGGCCCCGTGGGTGGACATCCCTCGGGAGAAACTTATGAAATTTCCCCCTCCGGACCTTGTGTATCACCACGGTGATCCTGACAGTTTCTACGATCCCAGCGTGAAGGCTGTCGTAACGGAGGATAGCTTCGCCGTACTGATACAAGGCGGCTGTACCAAAGACTTTGACACTGACTATGGCAAGGCTGGCACAGGAGACCTTGAATGGAATCTCTATCGTGTGTTCACGACAGTACTCTCCGGCGATGAGGTCCTTGCGGAAAATGAAATGGATGTGATGTTCGGCACAGTGCAGGAGAAAATGCTCGCTCGTTTCTCTCCTGCGAAGCACATAAAGAAGGTCGAGGAGTTCGCGGCCCGACATGGCTACCGCGTATATAAGGATCCATTCCCCGGTTACTGGCCTGTCAGCCCGGATCTGGCATACGAGATCCCGGTCAGGTGGCGTATGAATGACGCGATGGAGTACGTTGAAGGACGTGTCCATGCGGTCATGTATAATATCAGGGAGACATGCTGCGCAGCTCAGGATGTTGAGCTTGGCCGCATAGCCTTTGAAGGCTGGCTTGATTCCGATGAGATGATCTACTATTACTATGACATTGGTGAACCCGAACTGGAATACGAAAAATGGTCCGGAATGGCACATAAAGAAGGACGTATCGTTCCGTTTGAATATGGGGACAGGGTGGCTTTAACTCGCGCAGAGCTTGGCAGTGGCAGGGATAAATATTATCCGGACGAAAGCGCCGGATGTGTGGATTGGGACGTGTACGATTCTGTTTCGACAGACAGGGGAAAACGGCTCACTCTGTATGGCGTGGTAACTCCCATACAGCCGATGCTTTCAGAGGTAACCCCAAATGACGATGGAACTTTTACAATCGGAAACCGCATAGACAAGATACGTTATGTGTTCGAGGACATGATCGACGGAGTTCTTCTTACAGAGGAGAGGTCTGTTTTTCTGACGAGAAACTACAGAAGTGACGGCACTGAATGGTCTGCCGATTCAATATATGAATTTTGCCATAACTTTGACATTCCTGAAGCAATGTACGGTAGAATAGTCACTGTTCACGTTTCTGCGCTTGATCAAAAAGGGAAAGAAGTCGATGGTTCGAAGGAAGATTTCTATCTCAGGGTAAGGTAGAAGGCCGATAGAGTTGTCTTTGAAAGGAAGTTTTTGATATAGCCTCAATAGTTTTGATAGATAACAAGCATCTGCAGATGGATCAGGAGAAGATACCGAAACTCCTCCTGAGTTTTGCTCTGCCTGCTATGATAGGTATGCTCGCAGGTGCTATATACAACATAGTTGACCGCATCTTCGTCGGACAGTTTGTCGGTGCAAATGGCCTGGCTGCAATAACTCTCTCTTTTCCGACTATGATATTGATGTTTGCCTTCTCGTTGCTCATAAGCGTAGGCGGCTCTTCCCGCGTATCAATACTTCGCGGCGCAAGAAAACGGCATCCCGCAGAGCAGGCGCTCGCCCACACCTTTATGCTGCTTGCCCTTGTCGGCTTTGCCGGTATGGCTCTAAGTATAAACGGTGTTGATTTCCTTCTTCGTATCTCCGGTGCGAGCGACGAGATATTGCCGCTTGCCAGAAACTATCTGCGCATAATTCTCATCGGAGGTCCGCTGGCCTTGCTTGGACACGGGATCAACTCCCTGATCCGTGCCTGCGGCAGTCCCCGCTATGCGATGGGGACACAGGTGCTTGGAGCTTTTTCAAATGTTATTCTTGATGCGATATTCATAATGAAAATGGGGATGGGTGTCGAGGGTGCGGCTCTGGGCACCGTCATCGCACAAGGCTGCGCAACTGTCTGCGGCCTGGCGTATTTCTTATTCGGGAATACTCCGCTCAGAATACGCCTGCACTTCCTCCTGCGGCCGCGCTTTAAGGTAGTAAGAAAAATCTGCGCGGTAGGAAGCGCTTCGTTTATAGTGGAACTTTCTTTTTTCCTTTATATGACGGTTATGAACCATATGATACATGCGTACGGAGGAAACATAGCACTCTCCGCAATGGGTATATTCTTCAGCCTTGACTCTCTTCTCTTCCTTCCCGCAATGGCCATAGGGGAGGCGACGCAGCCGATTGTCGGCTACAATTATGGAGCAGGCGAGCCGGAACGTGTTTTGAAGACAATAAAGACAGCGATACTGCTCTCGACATGTTTTTATGTGCTGAGCTTCATACTTGCTGAGTTATTCGCGAAACAGATGATGATGCTCTTTAGCAGTGATCCGGAGCTTCTGGCAGTAGGGATTCCTGGAATGAGAATAGGCTATCTGGGTATCATGTTTGTCGGAGTGCCGATAGTAACCAATGCTGCTCTTCAGGGGATGGCCAAAGCCAAAGAATCTTTGGTGCTCTCTCTCCTGCGCCACGCTGTGTTCATGTTCCTGCCGATGATGGTACTGCCGAACTTCTTTGGCCTCTGGGGCATATGGATGTCATTTCCGACCGGTGATATCTGCGGTTGCATACTCGCATTGTTTTTTCTCAAAAGACTGTTTAGATGGCTGCGTAGTCCTGAAGCCCTTGTGGTGCGGTAACCTTTTATTGTTTTATGCTTAATTGCCCTTGCCAAAAACATAAAAACAGAATAGCATATCCATTATTGTAGAATTGTGTATTCTAAAAGGAGAATGCATAGTTTAAGAAAGTTTAGTCAGAGGTGTATTGAATGGATAAGGTAAAAAAAGAGCTGCCGATTCTTCGCATTGGGAAACATCAGCCCCTCTATCCTATCGTGCAGGGAGGCATGGGGGTCATGGTTTCAGGTCCGAGGCTTGCCGGCGCAGTTGCTTCAGTCGGAGGCATCGGAACGATCGCATCTGTAGGTCTTGCAGTTGCTTCTCCTGATTTCGACGGACGCTGTACACCGAAAGAGAACATGGCGATGCTGAGGAAGCTGATCGGAGAAGCAAGGGCGGCCTCAAACGGCGGGGTGCTTGCTGTAAACTGTATGTGCGCGCTGGCCGATTATGATTCGCTTGTGCGGACCTCATGTGAATCAGGCATAGATATCATTGTCTCAGGGGCAGGATTGCCTCTGAAGCTGCCGGAGCTGACTCAAGATTACCCCGATACCGCACTGGTGCCAATTGTAAGCAGCGTCAAAGCGGCTCATCTTATCATAAGCCGCTGGGGTAAACACTACGGGCGTCTGCCTGACGCCATTGTTGTCGAGACGCCTAACTGCGCAGGCGGACATCTCGGGGCACGTGATGCTGAGCAGGCAATGGATCCCGAGCTTTCTCTGCAAAGCGTCGTGCCTGTGCTCGTATCATATCTTAAAGAAAACAATTACGATATTCCTGTCATTGCAGCCGGAGGAATATGGGATGGGAATGATATGGCGGAT
Organism: Synergistaceae bacterium; assembly: GCA_021372895.1. Lineage (NCBI taxonomy): Bacteria > Thermotogati > Synergistota > Synergistia > Synergistales > Synergistaceae > Synergistaceae bacterium. The sequence goes on along the minus strand of JAJFTP010000097.1, from coordinate 30,720 downwards.
GCGTTTGCAATGGGTGCCAAGGGTGTCCAGATGGGAACGCGCTTTGCCGCTACAGAGGAGGGAGATGCCTCCGACCGTTTCAAGCAGGCGTACCTTGATGCAAAAGATGAGGACATAGTGGTCATAAAAAGTCCGTGCGGACTTCCGGGGAGGGCTATAAGGTCTCCCTTGGTTCAGCGCTATCTGGACGGAGTGCTTGAAAAGGTGGCATGCCGTACTTACTGTCTGACGCATTGTATTTGCCGCCTCCAGCATGAGACTTTCTGTATCGCCGATGCCCTTATCAGCGCGTATAAGGGAGACTGGGAGAACGGGCTGTTCTTCTGCGGCAGCAATGTCTCAAAGGTCAACTCTATAGTCAAGGTCAAAGACCTTATGTGTGAACTGCTCGAAGGATTCACGTTTCCAGAAATGAGGAATGCAGCACCTGCTTTGTAGCAGATATTTTTAGTTCGGAAGTAGTTTGATCGCCATCTGAAAAACAGCAAAAATCGGCAATTCCTTATTATCAAGGAATTGCCGATTTTTATGAGAGCTCTTTATACAGGAAATTATTGCCTATTTGCCCGGTATGACGGGAGTGATGATATTGGGATCTGTTATGACTCCATAGTGACGGAACAGCCCGTTCTTGACTATCTGGATCTGTATCGGTTTTATGACCTCGCCCTCTTTGGTAAAGCCATTGATGATGCCGGTCAGTCCGTCGTAGTTTTTAGTTTTTGCGAGAGCCTTGGCAATCGCCGTGCCATCCGTTGTCTTTGCCTGCTTGATTGCGTCGACGAGAAGCATAAATCCGTCATATGCTGAAGCTCCGACCATGTCGGGCTCGATCTTATGGCGTTTCCGATAAGTTGCAAGGAAGTCCTGCACGACTTTGCGCTTGTCGTCGCGGTCAAGGTTTGTGATCATTATGAATCCCTCTGCCGCTTTGCCTGCGATCTCGGCTGTCTTAGGAGAATCCGCCCCTTCTTCTCCTATGAACTGGATGTTGATACCCATTTCCCTTGCCTGCTTCAATGCCGGACCTGTCTGGAAGTAGTATCCGCTGAAGAATACGACATCGGGGTTGGCCGCCTTCATCTTTGAAAGGTATGGTTTGAAGTCCTTCTCGCTCATCGGATATTTCTGATGTGACACTATCTTGGCTTCCGGATGATTTTTAATATATTGCTCAAATCCCTGCGTAAGAGTTGTGCCGAAGTCATTGTCGCTGACGATAAGAGCTATCTTCTTTGCCTTAAGCAGCTTCACTGCTGTGTAAGCAGCGCCCTTTCCCTCTACCGTCCCGAGGAATCCGTTGCGGAACGTGTAGTCACCGATAGTTATGTCCGGGTGCAGTGCGTAAGCCGAGACAAGCGGGATTTTCGCGTCATTGAAGAGTGCTGATACTGCGCGTGTCGGAAGGCTGTATGAACCTGCCACGAAAGCAACCACTTTGTCCTGCTCAATAAGCTTGTTTGCAAGCAGAACAGACTGCTTTGGATCTGCTGCATCATCGTAGCAGATAAGCTCAACCTTCTTGCCCAATACTCCGCCCGCGGCGTTTACCTTCTCAACTGCTATTTTGACTGATTCATTTACGCTGAACCCGTCAGCTGCAGCAAAGCCGGTAAGCGGGGCAAGCATCCCGATCTTTATGGTATCTGCTGCCAACGCTGTTCCGCAGAAGCAGACCAGCGCCAGACATGATACCAGCGCCAAAATTTTTGATACTTTCTTCATATTCTTCATAACGAACACCTCCTGTATTTTTTTGCGGCAGACCCTTATAATGTCCGCCAGAAACACAAATTTATTAAAGAGACGCTGATTGAAACTACGCCGATAAAACGCAGCGGCATTTCCTTAAATTCCCAGATATGACGCTCTTACCATCTTATTTTCAATAAGCTCTTGCGCAGAGCCTTCTATAACGATATTACCCGTTTCAAGCACATATCCCCTGTCTGAGATTTTGAGCGAGGAGAGGGCATTCTGCTCGACGAGAAGGATAGTGAGCCCTTTGTTTTTATTCAGGGATCTAAGCACATCAAAGACCTGTGCCGCAAGCTTGGGCATAAGTCCCATAGACACCTCATCGACAAAAAGAAGCCTCGGAGAGGAGACAAGCGCGCGTGCTATAGCTAGCTGCTGCTGTTCGCCGCCTGAAAGTGTGTTGGCCGACTGGCGGCTTCTCTCCCGAAGTATCGGAAAGAGCTCATATATTGTGTCCAGTTGTCCCTTTAGTGTTGAAGAGATCCCATAGACTCCCATCCGCAGGTTCTCATATACAGAAAGCTGCGGGAAACATCTTGCCCGTTCCGGTACTATACGAATGCCCATGTGAGCCCTTTTGTGTGGGGGGATCTGAGTGATATCATCCCCGTCAAAGAAGACACTCCCTGACTTTACCGGCTGAAGCCCCATAAGTGCACGCAGCGTCGTAGTCTTGCCGGCTCCGTTTGCCCCGATTATCGAGACGAGTTCTCCATTTTCTATACCGAAGCTTATCCCGTGTACAGCCTCAATATCGCCGTAAGCGACACAAAGGTCTTTAACCTCAAGCAACATCTCCGTTAACTCCCTTTCCAAGATATGCCTCGATGACATCCGGGTTGGATGAGACCTCGTCGGGTGTTCCTTCGGCGAGTTTATGGCCGTGGTCAAGCACTATAATGCGGTCAGAAAGTCCCATCGCCACTCGCATATTATGTTCAATCAACAGGATGGAAACTCCGCTCTCTCTTATGCTGCGGATCAGGTTTTCTATTATGCGTATTTCCTCCTGACGGAGCCCGGAGAAGCATTCGTCAAGCAGCAGGAGGCGTGGATCAAGAGCTAATGCGCGCGCTAACTCAAGCTTGCGCAGGTTGCCTAGCGGAAGCATCCCTGCCTTGGTATCTGCCTCGTTTAACAGTCCGACTGTTTCCAGTACTTTTTGTGCGGCAGCCTTGTTTTTACCTGTGTTCCAGAACTTCCACGAACCTATAAAATGGCCGTACAGCGGCATACCAAGCGCTACTATCACGTTTTCCTCGACAGTGAGCCCGCTGAAGGGTTTTACAACCTGGAATGTCCTGCCTACTCCGAGAGATGCCATCTTGTGCGGGGGAAGCCCGTCCGTTCTGAGTCCGTCAAGGAATATCCCGCCGGAGGTGGGTTTATATACGCCGGATATCATGTTGAAGCATGTAGTCTTGCCGGCTCCGTTTGGTCCAAGAAGTCCAAGTATTTCGCGATGGTGTATGTCGAAACTGACATCATCCACTGCCTTAAGCCCGCCAAAATGGATGGACAGGTTCTTCACAGAAACCAAAATATCACTCAACTTTGCCATCCCCCTTTGCCGCGAGCTTATCTTTTTTAATCTTAAGGTTCTTGCGCGACATTACAGAGACGCCGCCAAGAAGTCCTCCCGGGAGAAAACGGATCATCATCAGCAGCAACGTTGCGTAGAGTAACATACGGTAGTCTACCAGAGGCCTGAATATCTCGGGAAGCACTCCAAGTACGACAGCGCCAACAAGCGGTCCCCAGAATGTGCCCAGACCTCCTGCTACGGCGATTGAGAGCAGCGTGACAGAGAACGTGAACGAAAAGGAATCCGCATTGATAAAACGCATGTAGTGGGCATAAAGAGCTCCTGAAAGCCCCGCCATAATCGTCCCGAGCACAAAAGCAGTCAATTTCGCCCTGACAGGCGATACCCCCATGCTAGATGCAGCTGTCTCCTCTTCTCGCACGGCGAAGCATGAAAGTCCTGTCCATGACTTGGTAAAGAACCAACATGTCATCATAACTATAGCTAGACAGACAAGACAGAGAATGAAAAACCCCTGCCCATTAAGCGCCATGCTGAACAGCCGGACGCGTGGGATCCCGCCGATGCCGAGTGCTCCGCCAAGTGCCGGAGTATATTGGAAAATGGCGACGACGATAAAGTTGATGCCAATCGTAGTTATCGCAAGGAAGTCCTCTTTGACGCGAAGGCTGGGAAGTCCGCATAGAAGCCCGACAAGTCCGACAATGAGAAGTGAAATCGGAAGAGCCTGCCAGAAAGTAAGTCCTCCCGCTGTAGTGAGCATCGCATTTGAGTAGGCGCCTATCCCCACGAACGCGGCGTGTCCCAGAGATATCTGTCCCGCGTATCCGACTATGACGTTCAGCCCGCAGGCGGCAATGGCCTGGATTATTATCTGTGTTGCGACACTTATCATATAACTGCTCATGATAGTCCCTCTCCTACCGTTTTCCCATGAGTCCGGTCGGTCGCCACATAAGAATAATGATCATGGCGATGAAAGCCAGGGCATCACGCGGCATCGGAATGTTGGCGTAGCCGATAAGGAATGTCTCCGCAAGGCCCAGAAGAAACGACGCGATCACGGCGCCGGATGCTGATCCCATACCGCCGACGACTATTAAAGCCAGAGTCTTGTATGCCGGAACCTCTCCCATCATTGGATAAACCTGGTTATAGTATATACCGACCAATATTCCCGCTATGGCTGCAATGGCAGATCCTATAACGAATGTCAGAGCCACAGTCACCTGGGTGTTTACGCCAAGCGCCGAGGCTGTTTCCATATCCTGAGATACTGCGCGCATAGCAAGCCCCAGTTCTGTCTTTGTCATCAGCAGCCAGAGCAAAATGAAAACTGTCAAAGAGACGCAGTAAACGGTGACGAGAGCGGAGGATATTGTAAAGTTGCCGATCACGACCGCAGGAAAAGGAAGTTTTGCTGAAAAAGTGCGGACTTCGGGGCCGGCTACGAGTCTGCAGAGCTCTTCGATCGCTATAAGTATCGCTATGCTGCTTATCAGCGGAACATAGGGAGGATATTTAAGAAGCGGGAAATATATGAAACGTTCTATAAGAACGCCGAGGCACGCACAAAAAACCATGCTGCCAAGAGCAGCGAGAAAAATATTTCCGGTTAGAGTGAATAAGTAAAGGCCCATATAAGCTCCGACTGTATAAACCGAAGCGTGGGCAACGTGAAGTATTTTCATTACACCGTAAATAAGAGCCAGCCCGAGGGTGATCAGAGCGTACATTCCTCCTGCGGCCAGACCGTTCAGTGCTTGTTCAATAAATAGCTGCATCTTTATAATTTCCCCCAATTGTATCTACGTAAGTGCCGTAATTTTAGTCCTTTTCAGCAAAAAAGTAACCGTAAATAATGTTACTTTTTCCCCATGAAAAATCAAAACAGACAGACGCCACGGAAAATGCATTCCGCAGCTGCAAGCCGTTAGCAGTCGAAAAAACTAAAAGCTGGTATAACTCTTAACGTGTTTTACGGAATTTCTACATAAATCAGCGGATAAAGTTTGTTATGATCCGTTCATCATCCTTTGGCAGAGGAATATCTCTTTTTCCGGCATCTACGACCTTAAGCAGCCAGGCCATGGCCCTCGCATTTTTCTGTATTGTCTGTATTCCTTCTCCATCCCGCATAATTTCACCGGCATCCATACCATAAGCGACGGTCCAGTATTGTGATGGAGGCGTAATGGTCTCTGCGAGATCCAGATAATTATTCAGCTGGTGTATGGTATCAACACCGCCGGCGCGTCTTACGACAGTTATCGCGGTTGCGATTTTATATTTGAAATAGCGGGAACTTGTAAAAAATACCCTGTCCAAAAAAGATTTCATAGTCCCGGCAATGCCGGCGTAATAGGTTGGAGAGGCTAGAATGAAGCCGTCTGCCTTACGCATTTTTTCCGCCGCTTCGTTAACGATGTCATCTTTGAAGACACATCGGTTGAGCTCGGAATTCCAGCAATAGCCGCAGCCTATACAGCCATGAATTAAATTATTGCCTACATGTATAATCTCGACCTCTATGCCCTCATGCTCCAATTCATCAGCCATCAGTTTTAATGCCTGGCCCGTATTGCTGTTTTTATTGGGACTTCCGTTAATTGCAATTACCTTCATAAAGATACCTTCTTTCTATACAATGATTTTATACCAATATACCAATAGTATAAATCCAGGCGGCGATCGAGGCAATTTTCAATCTGCTGTAAATTTTAGCGCCGTACCGCCATGGATGAGGTTTCAGGCTTTCATTCAAGCGGATAGGATTATTACAGCGCGACACCTGTCTTATAGATCAATTGTTTTTTTATGGGCAGCGGTATACATGAACAAATTTAAGGGTATAATATTTGCGGTCAAGGCGCGTGTTAAATGGGTCATGGTGGCAGCATTGGTTCTGAGTAGAGAGGGGCTAGGATTTCGCCGATATGACAATAATTTGACGGTAAAAATTCAATCTCTGCAGGTGGATATCCAGATTTAAGGTGAATAGGCAAAGCTTTAGGAAAATGGATCTTCCTTCTAATAGGATCAAAATGGAATTTTCGGGATAAGGATCAGATCTGAATAAAAAGATAAAATAAAATACGCAAAAGACAGATTACGGCGATTATAAGTATCTTGCCATTTGCGTTAGTGTGAAGGATGGACGATGAAAAATATAAAAGAGCTTTTATTCGACGTTCTTGTGCCGTGGAAAGACAGCCTCAGGGAATGTTATGATTGCCCGTTCCGGCAGGAGTATGTGCCGCACCTGTGTCCAAACGGAGAAACTATCGACCTGCCTCGCTGTCGTGGAAAAGTGATGCTGGGCATTAAAAATCCATGTGAATACAGAAGGTTAATGAGATAAAATAACCGCTCAGGACCAACGTCCTGAGCGGTTATTTTTTAAGTTGGCAGCCATACGACAGCAAAAAAATAAAAAAGTTTTCGGCAATGTACCGAAAACCCTGTAATAATCTGGAGCCGCCTTCCGGACTCGGACCGGAGACCCCATCCTTACCATGGATGTGCTCTACCTACTGAGCTAAGGCGGCAACCAATAATGCGGTAAGGGCATTTTTTGGCATAGAAATGGTGGTAGGAGCTGGATTTGAACCAGCGTAGGCTCTCGCCGACAGATTTACAGTCTGTTGCCTTTGACCACTCGGCCATCCTACCACTCACAGGACCACCTTACAAGGTGGCATTCACGAGAAGATATTGTACCTTATATCCCTCGGATGTCAAGATTATATGCACAATTTTGTTGTTGATCAGCGATAATGTCATGGTATAACTCATCAAGGAAAAACGGGGTGTTGTCCTGTCTCTCCCGCCGCATGTTTAATTAATTGAAGGCAGGGGGGAAATAGATATCACCCTTAAGAGGTCAGACCAGAGATGATAAAATAGCGGCACGGCTCACGATGCCTTTAAGCCGCCCGCGCTCCCCCACAACAGCTATGGGGAATCTTGCCTGAGCAGCCTTGGAAATTATTTCATTTATGAACAATTCCTCTCCCGTTACAGGGATATCCTTTGTAAGAACTGAGGCCACAGATAACTTTTCGCGATTTGCCTTTATAGCGTCATCCAGTGTTAAAAGCCCAAGCAGATACATGCCGTCATCCACAACAAATGCGCTTGAAACTTGATTGGCTCTCATTTCCATTATGGCATTTGCCGGAGATTCGTTTTTTCTGACAAGGCACGAAGGAGCAAGCATTATATGTTTAACTTTAAGCACCCTGCTTTTATCTGCCCCCTCTATAAATTGCCGGACATAGTCATTTGCCGGGTTCATCGACATTTCCTCGGGTGTCCCTGATTGTACTATTTGTCCATCGTGCATTATTGCTACGGTATCTCCAAGTTTGAACGCCTCATTTATATCGTGTGTTATAAATATTATAGTTTTTTCAAGCCGCCTATGTATTGATAAAAGTTCGAACTGCATCTCACGCCGTACCAGAGGGTCAAGGGCAGAAAATGGTTCATGCATGAGCATTACATCCGGCGAATTTACAAGTGCTCTTGCAATTCCGACCCGTTGTTTCATCCCTCCGGAGAGACTTGATATCGGTTTATCCCCCCATCCTTCAAGTCCCACCATTTTTATAAGTTCTTCTGCTTTTTCCATGCGCTCTTTTCTCGGTACGCCTCTGACTTCAAGGCCGTATGCCACATTGTCGATCACATTTCTGTGGGTCAGAAGGCCAAAATTCTGAAAGACCATCGATATCTTTCTTCTGCGGAGGTTCAGCAGATCTGCGCCTTTAAGTTTTTCTATGTTTTGCCCCTCAAATTCGATGGTGCCCGAAGTGGGTTTCAATAGCTGGTTGAAGCAACGTATCAGTGTTGATTTACCGGAGCCGGAAAGGCCTATTATTACAAAAATCTCCTTTTTTCTGACCTTGAATGACACATTCCATAATGCAACAGCAGCACCTGTCTTACGATAAACAGTATCCTTGTCATAGCCGGCGGACATCATTTTTGCCGCCTCGGCCCTGTTTGCCCCGTATATCTTTACTATGTTTTTCGCTTCTACAACATAATCAGAATTTATCATTCAGATTGTGCCTCTTTTTTTACCATCCCCTGAGTAAGACGGTCAAGAATAATAGCAACTATCACTATTGAGATCCCAGGCATAAGCGCCTTGCCCATTTCGGTACGGTTCGTTGCAAGAAGTATCTCCATGCCGAGCCCGTTTGCTCCAATAAGCGCACATGTAACAACCATGGACATTGCCATCATGATCGTCTGATTGACCCCCGCCATTATCGAAGGCAGAGCCTGGGGAATCTGTACCTTTGCAAGCAGTTGTATTTTGGTTGAGCCAAAGGAAGATGCCGCCTCAATCATCTCCTTATCGACATGGACGATCCCGAGATTTGTCATCCTCACCATCGGTACGACCGCATATATCGTTGTTGCAAGGAGTGCCGGAGTTTTTCCCGGGCTGAATAGAATCACTGCCGGCACCAGATAGACGAAAGCCGGCATAGTCTGCATAAGATCAAGTATTGGCCTGACTATGTCTGACGCACGTCGGTTCATTGCGATAAGTATTCCAAATGGAAATCCCATAGCGATGGAAAAAAAAACAGCGACCACTACCATGCTCAGCGTCTCGAGCATGTTGTCCCAGAGACCGCAGAGACCGACGAAGAACAGCATTGCTCCGTACATCAGCCCCACATAATATTTTCTGCTGACCCTCCAACCAAGATATGCGACCAGCAGAATCAACACAATCCACGGTGTTGCCTCCAAAAGAGAGTTAATAGAGTTGATCGACGCTATAATAACCGCCTTTATAGAGCTCAGAGTTTCCCTGTGCGTTCTGCTGAATGCTTTAATTGCCACATCAATGGCATCCCCTGTGCCAATACGCCAGTTATCGGGAAATTTAAGTATATATTCCATGAAAACACCTCCCTGTTACATTTAATAGCTATCAGTTCTGAAGGAGGTCTTTACAAAATGGCCCTTACTCTATCTGCCCTCTCTTTTGGAAGCCATTCGTCAAGGAGGTTTTCATGAGTTTTCAGTAACCATTTCGCTGCCTCGTTGTGACTGACTTTTTTTTCATCGAGGTATGCTAGAGCCTCGGCTATCAGTTCGCTTCCGGTTCTGTATTTTTTGAAAAACTCTAGCAGATCCGGTGCTTTTTGAGCAAAATACCGGCTACTGACGATTTTAAGTTCCTGGGATGGAAACGCGCATGCGCCCTTTTTGAAAAGATCCTTGTCGTATGGAGCGTCTTCCAGAAGCACCAGGTCAAGTTTTCCGCTGACCCAGGTCGGTTCATAACAATATCCGACCCAGGGCTCGCCAAGGTTGTAGGCTGCAACCAAAGATGCGAAGAGAGTTGCCTCGCTTCCCAACCGCACATAGTTGAAGTTCTTGTCCAAACCATATAGCTTATACTTCTTATAGAGGATTTCATCTGCCATCCATCCAGGGATAGCACCATATATACGCCCCCTGCTTTTATCTTCGTCATCGGGAAACTGCTTTGAATACTTTGCAAGATCCTTTACGGTTTTAAGCCCGGGTGCCACAGGTTTTATCCCTCGTTTTGGATCGCCTTCGATCACGTATCTCGGGACATATAAGCCTTGCTTACTGTCGGGTACCAACACTCCGACATTTACTATATCACCGTTTTCGACGTCTTTGGGATATGTTGCGACATTATCCGTCCAGCTTTCGATATCAAGGTCGACATCTCCGGCGATAATAGCCTGCCAGTTCATGGTAGAGGATGCCGTAGAAGTTTTGAGCTCGTACCCGTCATAGGCGTTTTCCACAATTATCCGCGCTATCTCGTTATGCAGTTTCTGGCTGTCCCAGCCGTTGTCCGTTACAATTATCTGCGTTTTCTTTTCCGCCGCGTACAAAGGCAATGCCGTAATAAATACAAGCAACCCCATCAGTATGAATAAACTCCAAAATTTCTTGTTCATCCTAATCCCTCCTAGTTTTACAAAGAAACACCTCTATTTTTACATGAAGTTGTTACATTTTCAAGAAAAAATTTCGGCATATTCTCACTTTGTTTTACAGCAGTCTGTCGGAGGTATTACATCAAGTGTATTTAAGAATACTATGACCCTATCGTAGCTGCCTTCATCGCCGACAAAGTACAGTATGTCATTTTCCGCTAAAACAGTATCGGCGCCCGGTGATAAAATCAGTGTCCCCCTACGCTTGACAGCAACTACGGTAGCATGAGTTGCCTGCCAGAAACAAAGCTCGGATATTTTGCGTCCAAGACAAGGCAGGTCTTTATCGAGCACTATTTCGAACGGAACAAAGGGGTTTGTCGATCGAAAACGCTCTGTGAGGTCAACGAGCATTTCAACCTGCTTTTTGATTTCAGATAAATCGTTCATATTTTGTTCAACCTTTTCAAGTATGCTGCGCTTCAGGTGAGTCAGAGTCCTGGTGTCTCTTCTTTTACCAAGAAATAAAATTGCGTTCTCCCTCGATTTTACTATAACCCCGCTTCCCTTTGTGACCGCTACTATTTCAAGTTCAGCAAGGATACATACGGCTTTTCTGGCTGTTTCCGAAGACACCTGGTATTGAGATGCAAGTGATGATCTTGCGAAAATTTTATCCCCTACCTGATAACTTCCTTCAACTATTCTTGCCGCGATATCAGCAGCAAGCTGCTGGTACCGTGATTCGTTCTCATGCTTGCAAACCATGATGGGTATACCCCCAATGTTATCAATGCTTCAGTGCTTTTGCTTTTCCAAAAATAGGATAAGTAAAAATATTTTCTCTTTTCAAATACTATCACAAAAAATCATAACCTGACTATATTCACAAGCGTCAAATATATTTGACGCTTACGGCTGTTTTAGGCCTTATACTGTTGCTCGCATGCTTTGTCTGCTTCCCTTCCAAATACTGTGGCGGATGTACTATAATAGGCGGGTTAGAATCTGACAACGGAGGTTTTGAGCGATGAAAGTACCCTTCTGCACATGCGTGGATCATAAGTGCGAATGTAACCCGGTCAACCATGAAAACGGATGTGTTTTATGTATTGCCAAGTGTCTGTCGGAAGATGAAATCCCTGTATGTTTCTTCAGAAAGATAGAACCTGATATGGACAGGAAGCAGGACTATACTTTTAAAGGATTTGCTGATTTTGTCAGGCGCCATGAAAAAACATAGGGCCGGACATTAAATCCGTGCTGTCCTTCTGCATGGGACATTTCTTCAACATAAAATTCTTCGTAATGAATTTGCTGCAATCTTCCTAATAAAAAATTGCAAACTTGATTTGACACCGGCTAAAAAAGGGGTTACGCAAAATCGCGTAACCCCTTGCTGTTCCAATGGAGCCGGCGAGGGGACTCGAACCTCCGACCTGCTGATTACAAGTCAGCTGCTCTACCAACTGAGCTACACCGGCACAAAACTCAAAGAGCCCCTGTATAAGAAGCGCCGAAAAGCATTTTACAGTATTTTCAATTTTCGTCAAGTCTCATCTCGTTATTCCCTGATGATATGTTTCGATTTCCCTTCAAACCTGGGCAGCATTCCGGGATCGATGACCGAGAGTGGCACGTTGATCCCAAGTGCGTTGTGTATTGATTTTTTCCCCGCCTCTGCGAGCCTTTCTGTCTCTTCTGCCGTGGTTTCCGGAGCTCGTTCGCAGGATACGCTCATCTGCTGGATCCCTTCTGTCTCCCAGACTTTTATCTGATAGTTTGCGGTTAGTCCGTTTACTTTGCAAATCGCCCGTTCGACCATCGAAGGGAAGACGTTGACGCCGTGGAAGATTATCATATCATCTGAACGTCCCTTGACCCTCGTGATACGGGTACTCCTGTCGCCGCACATGCATGGCTCCGGCATTATGCTTGTGAGGTCCCGTGTGCGGTAGCGGACTATAGGGAACGCCTCTTTTTTAAGCGAGGTGATGACAAGCTCACCCTCTTCTCCGGGACCTAGGGGCTCAAGCGTCACGGGATCTATTATCTCAAATATGAAGCCTTCGTCAAAGAGATGGATCCCGTTCCTTTCAAGACATTCCATACCTACGCCGGGTCCCATCGCTTCGCTGAGCCCATAGCTGTCGATTGCCGGAATTCCCAGCGTGTTCTGTATCTTTTCACGCAGACTTTCCGACCACGCTTCAGCCCCGAATATGCCGAGGCGCAGTTTATATTCCGAGCGGTCCTCTTTGGAGAAAGTCTCCCAGACCTCACAGAGTTTTACCGCATATGACGGCGTGCAGGTGAAGACCGTTGTGCCCAGGTCGCGCATAAGCTTGAACTGGCGCTCGGTAAAGCCCCCGCTTGCCGGTATCACCGTGACGCCCATTTCCTCCGCTGCGTCGTGGAATCCCTGGCTTCCGGTGAAGAGACCGTAGCCTGTCGATATCTGCAGGATATCTTTGGATGTAAGTGTCGCACGTCTGAATGCGGTCTTCATCGCCTTTCTCCACCAGTAAAGGTCGTTAGCCGTGTAGCCGACTACGGTCGGGTTGCCGGTCGTGCCTGAGGTCGCGTGAAAACGTATAAGGTCATCCTTGTCGCAGCCGAGCCAGCCCAGCGGGTAGTTGCTTTGAAGGTCCTGTTTTGTGGTGAACGGAAGCAGCTGTATGTCCTTAGGGGTCCTGATGTCGGAGGGTTTTATCCCGGCGTCCTTCATTTTGTCTGTGTACGGATGGTTGCGCGTCCAAAGGCGCTCCAGAACGGCGCGCAGTTCAGAGATTTTTTCCGGTGCTTTTTCGCTGTGTATCATGGCAATTCCTCCCTATATTTTATAACCCTGTTTTTAAGCATAAAAAAAGACGGTGTCCGCAATAACGGACCCCGTCCTCACTTTGATCGGCTGTCAGTGCACAGGCACCTCAGACACCGATCCCGCGAGGGGGATCCGTGTGAGCATAAGAGTACACTGCGACTGAAAGATCTATCGCGCGGATCAATGTGCTGCTTTTAATTTTCATGTCCAGTGCCTCCTTTACCTGTAAGATATTGACGCCATTTATAACACTTACTAAGTAAAGTGTCAACCTTTTGCATAAAATACTGTTAAGGAAATGCTGATACATGCTTTCGCTATAAGCCAGGTGCGCGGATACTATATTTTTACCATGATCCTTAGTGCCTTTGATCATTCAGCATTTACTTGATTGGAAAAGCAAGTCCCGCATTGCGCATCTTAATGTCTTACAAGATGTTTAGCCTTTCCTTCTGTGCGCGGGAGAGTTTCAGGCTCCGCTATTTTGAACGGGACATTTACGCCGAGGCTGTCCTTGAGGCGTTTCCTGATGTTTTGAGCCAGCTGTTCGATTGTGCCGGGATCGCTGTCAAGGGCGCGTTCGCATGTTATGGATATTTCGTCCATGCCTTCCTTCTTCCATGCGTCTATAATGAAGTTCGGGGTAAGCCCCTTTACACAGCAGATTGCCGCTTCGATCTGAGTTGGGAATACGTTGACGCCCCTTATTATGAGCATATCGTCAGTGCGCCCTCCGATCCTGCCTATGCGTACGCTCGGATCACCGCAGGGACAAGGTCCGGACAGAAAACGCGTGCGGTCATGCGTGCGGTAACGGATCAGAGGAAACGCTTCCTTCTTAATAGAAGTAAGTACGAGTTCGCCCTCCTCGCCGTTTTCCATATTTTTCTCCGTATCAGGGTCTATTATTTCAGGGAAGAATGCTTCCTCGTTGAAATGGAGTCCGTTCTGCTGCAGACATTCCATCGCAATTCCGGGCCCCATTGCTTCGCTGAGCCCGTATATGTCGAGAGCCTTTATGCCGAGCTTTTCTTCGAGACGTTTGCGCAGTCCTTCCGACCAGGGTTCTGCCCCTAATATGCCTATCTTGAGTTTTGTGCCGCCGTTTGAGAAACGGTCCGGGTCAATGTCGTCCCATACTTCCGAGATGCGAAGGGCATATGAGGGAGTACATGCCAGAGCGGTGACTCCAAGTTCCTTTATCATATGCACCTGTTTTTCCGTTGCACCTCCTGAAGCGGGAATCACAGCAAGGCCGCGGCGTTCCCCTGCGTAGTGCATACCGAGCCCGCCTGTGAAGAGGCCGTAACCGTAGGAAACCTGCAAAGTGTCCCACTCGTCCAGTCCGGCAAGTCCGAGGCACCATGCGCCGCTCTCCGCCCACATTTTTATATCATTCTGTGTGTAGCAGACGACGGTAGGGTTTCCGGTCGTGCCTGAGGTAGCGTGAAAACGGACTACGTTCTTACGGTCAACGTTCAGCCATCCGAGCGGATAGTGCTGCTGAAGGTCCTGTTTTGTCATGAACGGGAGCAGGCGGATATCGCGGGCCGGTTTTATATGTTCAGGTTTAACTCCTAGATCCTTCATCTTCTGTGCATACGGGTGGCAACGCTCGACCATCTTTTCCAGTGTGTAGCGTATCCTCGAGATTTTTGTGTCAACATTGCGAATTACAGGTTCCATGTTTTTTCCTCCTCATATATTAGTGTAAGTGTTTCCGTCATTCTCTAAAAACAAGTGAAATAGAATGCAAGCAGAGGATATAGGTCTATAGTTTTTAAATTTTCAGTGCCGTATTTCCTGCTTTCGGGTACAAAAAAAGCAGGGCCCCTGCGCGGGTCCCTGCTTCAACGGCAATTTACGCAACGATACTGAGTTTCGGTTATCTACCCCGAATTATGCAGCACGAGCGCAGATCCCGTGAAGGGGACCCGCGCCGATAAAGGAGAACCGCG
Organism: Synergistaceae bacterium; assembly: GCA_021372895.1. Lineage (NCBI taxonomy): Bacteria > Thermotogati > Synergistota > Synergistia > Synergistales > Synergistaceae > Synergistaceae bacterium. The sequence goes on along the minus strand of JAJFTP010000097.1, from coordinate 15,687 downwards.
TGACAGTGCCACAGACTGCGATGTTGATTGCTATATGTGCCATATCCCGATGTCTCCTTTCATCTTTCAGTATGTTGGGGGTAATTTTATGCAGTTTACGTATATATGTCAACCCCTATCACAAAATTTAGTTAATTGACTGTGTTTTTTGCCGCGGCAATCTATTGCTGCTTGAGGTCCTTGTCCCCGTTCAGCAAATACAGGGACGCTTTGAGCGATTTTTCGAGCCGCAGGTTCTCTTCAGGCAGGCCGACAGAGACGCGCAGTACTTTACTGCCGCGGAAAGAGAGGGGGCGCACAACGATGTTGTCCTTTGCAAGCGCATCCCGCACAGCTGCGGAGCGGTCTCCCAGCGGGAGCAGTATAAAGTTCGCCTGAGACGGAATGAAATCTATGCCGTTTTTCGAGAAAAAATGACAGAGTTTTGTGCGTTCTTCGATAAAGAGGCTGCGGCTCTCTTCAAAGAACTCCCTGTCCTCAAGCGCTGCCGCTGCTCCCGCCGCAGCTATATCTGAGACACAATACGGTTCGCGGACCTTGTAAAGATAACGTATGAGTTCGGGATGTGCGGCGACCCATCCTATGCGCAGGCCGGCGAGCCCGTAGATTTTGGAAAAAGTTCTGCATATCATGAGGTTCGGGTATTTTTCAAGCAGTCCAAGTCCGGAAGGCGCGGGCTTATCTGCAAATTCGATATATGCCTCATCCAAAATGAAAAGGACGTTTTCAGGCGTTGCGTCCAGCATACGTACAATATCATCCGACCCGGAAATAGTACCTGTCGGGTTATTTGGGTTGCAGAAGCATATCATCTTTGTCTTTCCGGTGATTGCTCCGATAAATCCGTCAGCATCAAGGGCCATGGAGCCTGTCATAGGGACTGTAACCGGAGTGGCACCCATTATTTTGGCAATATCTGAGTATACGGAGAACGTCAGTTCGCCGCATATCACTTCGTCTCCTGGGTCAAGCAGCGCGCGGCCCAGGACAGTGAAGACTCCGTCAAGACCGTTTCCTATAAATATTTGTTCTGCTTTCAGCCCGCAAAACGATGCAATTTTCTTTCTGAGTTCACCGCACCTGCTGTCAGGGTACCTGTTAGCCGTGGAAAGTGTGCGGAGCATCGCCTGATATGCCTTAGGTGAGACGCCTCTGTTGTTTTCGTTTGCCGACAGACGTATGCCGTCCATGGGAAGGGGGCCAGGGTCATACTCATCCAGGTCGCGAACCGCCGGCCGAGCCATATTATAAAAAATATCCCGAATATTTTTATTCTCCATTATACCTGCCTGCCTTTCTGAAAATTTAAAAGCTCCTCAAGGGCACTCTCCGTATCTTTAAAAATCAGCCCGGCTTCAGGCAGCAGTTCCCCTATTGCTACAAAATCTCCTTTGCCGAAGGCCTTATGCGCTTTCATGTCGCTTGCCGTATCGCCGAAAAACAGCGGAGAACAAGATCCAAGGCTTTTACATAGGATATCCAGCCCCTCCGGCGATGGTTTTAAAATGCCGCTGTCAGAGTGTACAACATGTTCAGACGGGAAATCCTGCCAGCCAAGGCTCTTCTTTGCAAGTTCCCACTCTATGAGATTTCTGCCGGTATAAATTCCGACCGGCAGGGGCAGTTCGCTCCAATGCGAGTGCAGCATAGGCGTCTCCAGCATATGAAGCCCCCCCGTATCTCCTGTGCCGTACAGTTCTGCGCAGAGCGAGCGGACTTCGCTGCGGGGGACAAGTTCTCCGTAACGCGAAGCGACCCATAAGGGGACGGAGCCCTTAAATGTTTCTATCTCTTCTTCAAGTTTCTCCGGAGACGGGAACGCTGCGGAAAGACGGCGCTTGCCGCTGCGCGACGAAATTGAGAGCAGTGTCCACGCGATATCATAGTCGTCGTTAAATGCGCCATGCCGCTTTAAAAGCCTCTCATGCGCCTGAGTGTACCCTCCTGCATCAGATATCCCCCCGCAGAATATTTCCCAGCCCTGCAGTATGCACTGCCGTATTACCTCAGGGAAAGAGTGCCGCACGTCAAGCAGAACGCCGTCGATGTCAAAGATAAGGGCATCGGGATAAAGCTTGTTTTTCATGAGAAATCCTCCGGTATTTGCAAAACAGATAAACGCATGATATTATATAGCCTGCATACGAAAACATCAAGCTATCATTTTAGCTAGATAAAATAGTCAATTAACATAAGTGAGGTCATAAAATGAACAGAACCCCAAAGGGATGCAGCAACATCGGCGGCGCTGCTGCGGCGAAGCTGGAATATTGCCGCAACAAGTCGCTGGAACTTTTCGCTTTCTACGGCTACAGGCCGTTCAGCCCCGCAGAGCTCCAGCTTGTTGAGGATGTGTGGGAAAAACTGTCACTTTCGAGGGCAAGACGCCTTATAGCGCTGACGTCCCCGTTCGGGGAGCCTTGCGTGCTGCGCGGAGACCTTACTCTATCTGCGGTGACTTATCTCAGCAGCCACTTTGATGACGATGAACGGCCGCTGCGTATTTCATACGCTGACCGTGTCTTCTCTGTCCCACCGCCGCCAAGGCACAATCTCGAGGAGAACCAGGTCGGGGTGGAGCTCATCGGATGGGAGGGCGCAGGGGCGGATGCCGAAGTCGTTTCGCTTCTGCTCAGGACGCTCGATGTTCTTTCGATAGAGAACTCGACGGTTGTGCTCGGCGATATGTCCGTGATGTCAAAATTCTTTGAAGGACTGCCCGAAGGTGCGAAAGAGCAACTCATAGGTGCGCTCCAGGAGGGGGCGTACACGTCTTATATGGAGATCCTTGACGCGCTGGTGGATGATGAGCAAGAGCAGAAACTTCTGCGTGCCTTGCCTTCGCTCAAGGGTGACTGTTCTGTCATTAGCGAAGCCATGCAGATGCTTGACGAACCGCTGGCCCTTATGCCGCTTAAACGTCTCTGCGACTCACTTTCTAAACTTGGCTTCGGAGACAGGCTGCGAGTGGATCTGGGTTTCGTGCGCGATCTTGGATATTACAGCGGGCCGATATTCAACGCTTATTCTTCTATATCCGGAACACTGCTTGGCGGCGGCGGGCGCTATGACGGACTACTGTCAAAGGTCGGCATGAATGGAGAGGCCGCCGGATTTGCACTGAACCTTAAGGAACTTGCCGACCACTGCGTAGACGGATCCCCATCGCCTAAGATCATGCTTTGGTGCGGTAACTGCGACCCGGCGGACGGGCTGCGCTATGCGGACGGACTCTGCAAAAAGGGAGTTTCGTTTGAGTTCAGCTGGAACAGCGACCGCTCTGAATCGATAAGGATCGCAGGTCTCAGAAAATATAAATGGTGGGTTGATTTTTCAGCAAAAAAAGCGGTCTTTCTCCAGACAGGGGAAGAGAAAAACATCTCCTGCACAGGACAGGAGGTGTTCTCATGCTGACCTTTGCACTGCCCACGGGCCGCTCGCTTCAAAGCTGCATAGAGATACTTGAAGGCGCGGGACTTCCGGTGGCAAAACTTAAAAATCCGGGGCGCAACCTTGTGATAGAGGACGGCAGCTTCCGTTATCTTCTCTCTAAACCGTCAGATGTGCCGGTAATGGCGCACTACGGCGCTGCAGATCTTGCAATTTCAGGAAGCGACGTCATCGGCGAAGCAGGCATATCCCTTGTGGAACTTCTGGATACAGGGCGCGGGAAATGCTTTATGGCGGTTGCCGCACCCCCCGAATTCGCTGCTAAGTTCAGCGGAAGCACATGCGGTCTGATGGGGCTCAAGGTTGCGACCAGATATGTTCGCGTTGCAGGAAAGACCTTTGACTCATGGGGTGTGCAGATAAAGATACTGAAGCTTAATGGTTCTGTGGAACTTGCGCCTGCCCTTGGCCTAAGCGACTGTATCTTTGATATTGTCCAGACGGGAAGCACGCTCCGCGCCAACGGCCTGACAGTGATAAAAAAGACAGAGTCCGTGTCGTTGCGCCTCGTTGCCGGGCCCGGAGCGGTGCAGCTCCGGTGGCGCTCTATGTTTGGCGTGGTGAACGCGATAGAGAACTATGTCAAAGGGGTTGTGAAATAATGAGGACCGAGTTTACGCGAAATACCAACGAAACAGAGATATCGCTTATGCTTGAATATCCGGGCGAAGAGAGAAATATCGATATCGGCTGCGGTTTTTTCACACATATGCTGGATCTTATGTGCCATCGGGCCGGATTGGGCCTTTTCATCAAGGCTGAGGGCGACGTCGAGGTCGATTGCCACCATCTTGTTGAGGATATCGGCATAAGCCTTGGCCGTGCGCTTCGTACAATAGCGGGGTCCGGTCCTGCCAACAGGTATGGCTGGTGCCTGCTTCCCATGGATGGTTCGCTTGCGCGTGTCGCGCTTGATTTGAGCGGCCGCGGAGGTGCTTACTGGAGCGGCTCGTTCTCCTCAGAAAAGTGCGGCGATTTTGACCTTGAGCTGGTCCCGGAATTTTTCAGGGCCATCGCACGCGAGGGCGGCATAACGCTCCACATTGCAATACTTGAGGCTGACAATTCGCACCATGCTGCCGAGGCCATCTTCAAGGGAGTCGGCATGGCGCTGCGCCAGGCACTCTCTCCGGCATTGCAGGATCCAAGCACGAAGGGTATCTGGCTGTGATACTTTTCCCTGCGATAGACCTCTACGGAGGGCGCGTCGTCAGGCTTACGGAGGGAGACTTTGCGAGAAAAACAGATTACGGCCTCCTGCCTGTTGACGCTGCTAAACGTTTTCTCGATGGAGGCTGCAGATATATACATATCGTCGATCTTGAAGGGGCGGAGCTTGGCTGCCCCTGTCATCTGCATATACTTGAACAGATAAGGGGTCTTGGGATGTTCGTACAGTATGGCGGAGGCCTGCGTTCTGAGACCTGCGTGAGGGATGCCCTCTCTTCAGGCGCAGACAGGGTTATGATAGGAAGCCTGCTATTTATGGACCCTGACATGCCGAAAAAGATAATCAGCGAATTTGGCAAGGCAGTCATGCCTGCAATAGACGTGAGAGGCCGCAGGGTCGTGCATTCCGGTTGGCTTGAGGAAACAGGACTCTCTCCGGATGAAGTGATAAAAAGCATGCACGGGATCGGATTCAGTGTATTTCTTGTGACTGATACTGGGCGGGACGGCCTTATGGGCGGAACAAGCGCAGAGTTCTACAAGCCGTTTCTCGGCAAAGGGTACGATATCGTAGCCGCCGGCGGCATAACGACGGCGAAAGATATTTCTGCGCTTGCATTGGCAGGCGTCAGCGGCGCAGTTGTCGGGAAAAGCCTATATGAAGGCGGCATTAGACTTGCGGATGCGTTGGAAGCTGCAAAATGCCGGAGGGGACAAAATGGCTGAAATAAGCATGGAACTTATAAAATTTGATAAAAACGGTCTGGTTCCAGTTGTAGTTCAGGATTCAGTAAGCGCGGAAGTCCTGATGACTGGATGGGCCAACGAGGATTCACTGAGAATGACCTCGGCGTGCGGCGAGCTTGTCCTCTGGAGCCGTTCGCGTCAGGAAATATGGCACAAGGGTGAGACGAGCGGCAATGTCATGCATGTCCTTGAGCTGCGCATAGACTGCGACGGAGACACTCTGCTTGCGATCGTCAGGCCTGACGGCCCCGCATGCCACACCGGAGAACGTACTTGTTTTTACCGAACGCTCTGGGGCACGGAGGATTCTACAGAGGCCACCTTCCTTGGACGCCTTTGGTACTACCTGAACAGGCGCAAAAACGAAAGTCCCGAAGAGAGTTACACTTCCAGGCTTCTCTCACAGGGCAGGTCACGAGTCGCTCAGAAGGTCGGCGAAGAGGGAGTGGAGACAGCCATTGCCGCGGCGACGGGGGATAAAGACGGGTTTCGCTATGAGGCTGCGGATCTGCTTTACCATCTGCTTGTAGCCTGTATCTCTGCAGGTGTGCCGTTTAACGATGTTTTGAAAGAACTTGAGTCAAGGCACAGGAAGCAAGGTGCGGGATGATAGCAATAATCGACTATGGAGCGGGGAATCTCCAGAGCGTGCGCAATGCGCTTGACCACATCGGCTGCCCTAACGTTGTGGCTTCAAATGCTGAGGAAATCACATCGGCAGATGGGGTTATACTTCCGGGCGTCGGTGCGTTCGGAAGTGCGATGGCTGAGATAAATAAACGGGGTTTGGCTGAGACTATAAGGGAATTGGCTGCAAGCGGGAAGCCTTTTCTGGGTATCTGCGCCGGGATGCAACTCTTTTTTGAATGGAGCGAGGAGAGCCCGGGTGTTCCCGGTTTGGGCATTATGCCGGGGAAAGTGTTGCTGTTCCCGTCAGGTAAAGGGCTGAAAATACCCCATATCGGCTGGAACTCAATAAATACCGATAAGAAAAGCAGACTGTTGGGTGCATTGCCTCAGGGGGCCTGCATGTATTTCGTTCACTCGTATTATGTGAAGGCTCAGAACAGAGAATCGGTCACCGCAGTATCGGAATACGGAGTGGAATTCGATGCCGCAGTTGAAGAGAACAATCTTTTCGGCTGTCAGTTCCATCCGGAAAAGAGCGGAGCTGCAGGACTGTCCATATTACAACGTTTTACAGAACTTGCCGGAGGTGTCAGATAATGTTTGCACAGAGAATAATACCATGCCTTGATATAAAAGATGGAAGGGTAGTAAAAGGCGTCAACTTTGTCGACCTGCAGGACGCGGGAGATCCCGTGGAATGCGCTATGGCTTATCAGGAGGCTGGCGCTGATGAGATAGTATTTCTGGATATCACAGCCACAAGCGATTCACGCGATACGGTCGCCGACCTTGTCCGACGTGTAGCGTCAAAAGTATTCATCCCAATAACAGTAGGCGGGGGCATTCGCACCGTGGAGGACATCAGATCTATGCTCAGGGCCGGAGCGGATAAGGTATCCGTGAACTCTGCAGCTGTAAAGGATCCATCTCTGATAAAAGAGGGTGCAGAGGCATTCGGAAGTCAGTGCGTTGTAGTTGCGATAGACGCAAAGCGCAAGGGTGACGGATACTGGGAAGTCTACACTTCAGGAGGACGTCATCCCGAACATATGGATGCGGTAGGCTGGGCAATGAAGGCAGAAAGCCTTGGCGCCGGAGAGGTACTCCTTACCAGCATGGACAAAGACGGGACAAAATCAGGCTATGACCTGGACCTCACCGCTGCTATAAGCTCAAGGGTCAACATTCCTGTAATAGCTTCCGGTGGGGCTGGCACATACGAACACTTCTATGATGCGTTCACCTTGGGCCGGGCAGATGCGGTCCTTGCCGCGTCTCTGTTTCACTACAATGAAATTTCCATACCAGAGCTGAAGAAATATCTGCACAAAAGAGGTGTGTCCGTGCGCATGTAATTAAGGTTCAACGCCGAGGCATGTTTTACGGCCGTTATTCTATTAAGCAGAGTTTCATTGAATGAAATTAAATGAATAAAATCAGACATAATCAAATCATAATCCAGCTTGGCATATCTATATATTGACATTTGTCGATATATACTTTATATTGTCCCTCGCATACGACAATATTGAAAAATGCCACGAATAGAATAGATATAATAAAAGGAGAGATTTGCATGTCTGACAAAAAAAATAACGATGGGCTTGGCTTCTTTGGGCGGTATCTCACGATATGGGTCGCACTGTGCATGATTGTCGGTGTTGCCATCGGACAGTTTATCCCCATAATTCCTGCTGCCCTTGCGAAGTTCGAGTATGCCCATGTCTCTATTCCTGTCGCAGTCCTGATATGGCTTATGATTTATCCCATGATGCTTAAGATTGATTTTTCGAGCATTGTGAATGCGGTTAGAATGCCTAAGGGGCTTATCGTAACCTGTGTTACGAACTGGCTGATAAAACCGTTTACGATGTATGGGATAGCCGCATTCTTTTTCCTTGTCCTATACGGAAATTTTCTTTCGCCGGAAATTGCTAAGGAATATCTTGCCGGCGCCGTACTGCTCGGAGCAGCCCCCTGTACGGCTATGGTCTTTGTATGGAGTCACCTGACAGACGGCAACCCGGCCTATACGCTTGTACAGGTTGCGGTAAATGACCTGATAATATTGGTCGCGTTTACGCCGATAGTGGCGTTTCTTCTTGGCGTTTCAGGTATTGCGATCCCATGGAACACGCTGCTTCTGTCTGTGGTTTTATTTGTCGTGATCCCGCTTACGGCCGGATGGCTGACAAGAACATCCTATATAAAACAGCATGGAGAGGAAGAGTTCGACCGCTTTGTCTCAAAGTTTGACAATATAACGACGATAGGACTGCTTCTTACTCTGGTGATAATATTCTCGTTCCAGGGACGCGTGATAATCGATAATCCTATGAATATCCTCCTTATAGCGATACCATTGACTATACAGACGATATTCATCTTCGCCATAGGCTATTTCTGGGCCAAGGTGTGGAAACTTCCGCATGATATCGCGGCTCCGGCGGGCCTTATCGGAGCAAGCAACTTCTTTGAATTAGCCGTCGCGGTAGCAATATCCCTCTTCGGTCTCCACTCAGGCGCTACGCTTGCGACAGTCGTTGGAGTCCTTATTGAAGTTCCTGTCATGCTGATGCTTGTCCGCTTCTGCAACGGCACAAAAAGCTGGTTTCCGGCAAAAGAGTGACCAGCAATTAGGTTACGGATGTTGACGGGAAAATCATAGCAGCCTCAATTCAGTCCGGTCCTTCGCTTCAAGAACTTCACAATTTCCCACCAGAATGTAGCGGCTGCTGCTATTGCCGCTGCAATAGCAAAATCCCTGAATGACAGGGGTTTGACCTTTGCCATTGAAGCCAGTGTGGGGACGGAGGATATCAGTATAAGACCTCCGAGTATGGCAAAGTTGATGATCCACGGTACCGGGTCGAAATTGCTGCTTTTGTTTGTAAATGCTGATTCAGTGTTGGATTGGTTCACGTAGACCAGAAACAGGTTAGAGAGCACCAGTATCGTCAGGAAGAACGTGCGTGCGTGCTCTGCGCCTTCGATAGGCAGTGTATATAAGTATGCGCTGAAAACTGCCACGAATATCACAAGTCCCTGTATCAGGCCTTTGATAAAAATGTCTTTGGTGACTATGGAAGAATTCACCGGTCTTGGGGGTCTCTCCATTATGTCAGGTTCGGCAGGCTGACGCTCAAAGACTATTGAACACGTTGGGTCGATTACCAGTTCAAGCAGGACCACGTGGATAGGCAGCAGCAGCGCAGGCAGGCCAAGAAGCGGCGCGGCAAGGGCCGAGAGTGCAATGGGTATGTGGATGACGATTATATATTCCATTGCCTTGCGGATGTTGTCGTAGATACGCCGCCCGTCGCGGATCGTGTCCACTATGGTCGTGAAGTTGTCGTTGAGCAGCACTATATCAGCGGCTTCGCGCGCGACCTGCGTTCCGCGCTCGCCCATCGCTATTCCGATGTCGGCGTACTTAAGCGCCGACGCATCGTTTACTCCGTCGCCTGTCATTGCCACTACTTCTCCTGCAGCCTTGAACGCCGTTACTATGCGCATTTTCTGCCTTGGAAGTATGCGAGAGAATATCGTAACGTGCTTCAGCCTTTCTGTAAGCGAGTCCTCATCAAGTGTATCCAGTTCGTCTCCGGTTATTATCTGATGTTCTTTCTCTCCGGCGGAATCCAGTCCGACCTCGTGAGCGATCCTGTGCGCTGTCATACTGTTGTCGCCTGTTATCATCGCCACTCGTATGCCGGCATGCCGGCAGGCATCGATTGCGGCAGGAACGGTTTCCCTCGGAGGATCCATAAATGCAGCCAGGCCTACAAGATCCAGCCTGCAGTCTGAAAGTTTTTCGGGTATGTCGCCCAGCGACCGGTTGACCGCTACGGCAAGGACCCGGCATCCGAGGTCTGAAAGACGTTTCTGCTCAGCTGCAATATCCAGTGCCTCCGCCTCTGTAAGCATACATAGCCGGAAAATATTTTCAGGCGATCCCTTTGCTGCGAGCACTGAATCATTGCCGACTGCCCAGACGTGTCCCATCATGCGCGCCTCGGATGAGAAGGGATATTCATGCACAAGCTCGTGTCCCTGAAGTAGGGATACATCTATGCCCTCGTCCTCGGCTTTTTCAATAAAAGCGGTCTCCATAGGGTCGTATGGACTTGTTTCAGACGCCATAACGGCAACTTCCAGCAATTCCGAAAGTTCCTTCTCTTGAAATGGTATGAGCTCACGCAGAGCCATCCTGTTCTGCGTCAGAGTACCTGTTTTGTCTACGCACAGAACAGTTACAGCCCCTAGTGTCTCAACTGATGGTATGCGCCGTATCAGGGCGTTGCGCTGTGCAATACGCCATGCTCCCATGGCCAGAAATACTGTCAGTACGACCGGAAACTCTTCCGGTATCGTAGCCATCGCTATTGTTATTCCGGAAAGTGCGGCGTCTACGAATCCGCTGCCGTTACGCAGAGTGGCGCATACGACCAGCAGCATCAAGCCGAAGCTGAAGCAAGAACAATTGCGTACAAGTCTGCCTGTTTGTTTTTCAAGCGGCGTCGGCCTGTCGGGAGCTTTTGCTACGTCCGCGCCTATTTTCCCATATTCCGTTGATGGACCGGTAGCTGTCACTTGGACGACGGCACGGCCTGCAATCACGTTTGTACCCATATAACAGTGATCCGATTTCCAGTAAGATCCGGTTTCCGTCGAAGGGGCAGAGACCTTCCATACTATATCTGACTCTCCTGTCAGGGCGGACTCGTCCACGCCAAAGCCGTCAGAGAAAAGAATCTCTCCGTCAGCCGGGATCCTCTCCCCTTCAGCAAGCAGCATGATATCACCAGGTACAAGTTCGTCTGAAGCGATGGTGGATTCCCTTCCATCCCGTATAACTTTGACCTTTGGCGATGATAGGCTGCGCAGAGCTTCAAGAGTTTTATCCGTTCGCCATTCCTGATAGAGATTTATTCCCGTCATAAAGGCGACAAATGTGAGCATGATAATACCGTCGCGCGGCTCTCCAAGGGCAAAATATATAAGTGAGGCTCCTATCAGGAGCAGAAAAACCGGTTCTGAGAAAAATTTCAGGACGGTCTTCAGAAGGCTCGCCTTTTCTGCCTGTTCAAGCTGGTTCCTTCCGTGTTTCTGCCGGCGTTCGATCACCTCTTCGGAAGTAAGTCCTTCGTAGTGTTTGTTTCCGTTTATTCCGTTTATCATGACTGTTTTCCTCCATTATTGTAGCAGGCAAGAAAATACGGCCTGCGGGATCGTCTTAAACGGTCCCACAGGCCGTAATATTTACGCCTGTTGCCGGGTTGTCGTCCCGGCCCAGCCCCACAAGTCCTAAATCTCCGGACTCATCGCCTGCTCCTGTGATTTATATAGTATTGTCGGGCGATTATGCCTTAGTATTAATATATTGTCAAGGAGAGGATTTATTGCAGGTAAATCAAAAAGCGGCTGTGTAAGAGGGTAACGCCTCACACAGCCGCCTTAGAGCATATTATTTTTTCTGTTCAAAAGTGCCATATACTACAGGCTTTTTGTTCTGAACCATAATTTTACCTTTTGCGACCACAGTATCTACATCAATGTTCTCGTCCAGAATGCATAAATCTGCGTCCATACCGGCTTTGATCTTCCCTTTTGTGTAAAATTTCAAAATTCTGGCGGGGTTCGAAGTTAGTGCTCTGATTGCTATTTCCAGTGGAATATTCTCACGGAAAACGCATTCTTTTATCGCTTTGATCAAACAGGACGATTTCCCGACGCCAATTCCGACATATTCTTTTTTTTCGTTAAATATAGGCAAACTGCCCTGTCCATCGGATGAAATTGTAAAATTGTCACAATTCACACCTTCATCCAATAATCTCTTAAGGCCTTTGCTGAATCGGACTTCGCCGTCGGTTTCTTCCCAGAAATCAGGATCGTCGCTGCCGGTAAAATCGATATAGCCACCTGCCTTGGCATATTCTACGCATTCTTCAAAGAGCTCCTGATTCCTGTTTATGTGAGTCGGCAAGAACTGTGTAATAGGTATTTCTGTCTCTTTTACAGCTCTTTTTATTAACTCTATTTTTCTTTTACCATCACCCAGGTGAATGTCTATGATGCCGGCTTTTCCCGAAAGCATGCCGGCTACCCGTGCGTCCGAGACCGCTCTTACGAATTCCTCGAAAGTCGGCTGCGAGGATCGATGGTCTGATACGGCTATTTCCCCGATACCGATGATTTTATCAACGACCATTATGTCCTTCATAATATCTCCGGTTATTGTCTTTGCGGGAAGCCTGTATGAGCCGGTGTATATATATGTTGTAATTCCTTCCTCGTCCAGGCCCCTCGCCTTAGCCAGAAGAGAGACCATATCCCGTGCTGTCCCGTCTGTTCCGAGACAACCCACTACAGTTGTAACTCCCGCGGTCGTAATATCTGTCAGTGTCGCTTCGGGGGTTCTGGTCGAAAAGCCGCCTTCTCCCCCGCCTCCCTGAATGTGAACATGGGAGTCTATAAATCCCGGAACCAGTGACTTTCCCGCCGCATCGATTTCTATTACATCGACGGGACCTTTCATATCGAAGGAGATATGATCATCCACTGCCGCTATCTTATTGCCCAGCAGCAGTACGTCTTTTACACCCACATGCTCAGGCACGTAAACTTCGGCGTTTCTTATTATTGTGATCATAATTTGATTATTCGCTCTCCCCGTAGTTGTCTTTCATTTTTAATTATTGGAAATTTATTGCTATTGCTATAATGATCGCAACAGTACCCATCAGGAAAAAGAAGCCCTGCATCTTTATCTGGAATTTCGCCCATGTCGACCAGTCAATACGCGCAACCCCAAGGACTCCGATCAGACTTGCGGATACAGGCGTGAAAGCATCGACGAAACCGGCTCCCATCTGGTAGGCCAATACTGCGATCTGCCTGGACACCCCGACAACATCGGAGAGAGGTGCCATGATAGGCATCGTAAGGGCGGCCTGTCCTGAATTGGATGTCACGACGAGGTTGAACAAGCTCTGGAATACGTACATGCACCATGCTGTGACAACTGCAGGGACTCCATCCAGCAGATTACCAATGCTGTACAGTACGGTATTAAGTGTTGATGCGACAGATGCATCGGCACCACCAAGAACTAGGAGTATTCCTTTTGCCATGCCGACCACAACTGCGGTCCCTGCAAGATCGGCCACGCCGCTCTGGAAAGAGGACGCCATCTCATTTATCCCCATGTTGTTCAGTTTGAAGATAATTGCCGTCACACCGGCGGCAAAACCCATTACAAAGAACTGGGATGCAATTTCAGGGATATAGTATTCCTTTGTCGTAACGCCCCAAATGATCCAGATCAACACGGCGAGCATCTCTAACAATATAAGTTTATGCCCTAGTGTGAAGCGCCTTTCCTCCTCTGTGGTGTTTTCTATTTTATTCCTGAAATAGTTGTCTGAATTATAAACGACGGACAGTTCGGGGTTTTTTCTGATTTTTTCTGCATATATCATCATATATCCGGCAGAAAGGGCAGTCACGATGCACCACATTATAAGCCTGAACGTCGCTCCGGAAAGCACCGGTATGCCTGCAATTCCCTGGGCTATGGCGACGCTGAAGGGGCTCATCCAGGAAACCGCATTGCCGACCTGGGATGCGACAAAAGTGACTGTTACGGCAACGATTGAATCATACCCCAGTGCAATTACAAAAGGCACCATTATCATCGCAAACGGAATTACTTCTTCTGACATGCCGAAAGTCGCTCCGCCGAGGGAGAACAGGAAAAACAACAGGGGCAGGGCAAGCCTTTCAAGGCCTTTTGTCTTTCTTATGAAAGCATAGATGCCCGATTCAACCGCTCCGGTCTTCATGATGATCCCAAAGGCTCCGCCCACTACGAGGATCAGCGCCACTATACCTACAGCCGAACCGTACTTGTTTCCTGTAACCAGGCCTTCAAATATATAATTCAGGAATCCAAACCCGTTGAAATCATCCGTGCCCCAGACATTTGCTGTCTTATGTAATTTTTTGCTCGTATCGTAAATAGACTCTCCATATAGCTTATAGAGAACATCATCAGTTAACCCAATCTTATCCAGGTCAGACTGGCTCCATTTCGTTGCGTCTGTCCTGACGAACTCCTGCAGTGCTGCCTGATCAACGCCAGTTGCTTTTGCAGCATCAGGATTTTCAGATAATTTTTTAAGCTCTGAAGACAGATTCTGAGTATTCAGGTTATAACTGTACCTGAACGTCTCAGGCATAAGGACTGTCCTTGTTTTTACTTCATTGTTGGCTCCTTTGTACTCTATATCGTGCACGCTGAACTTGCCTGCAGGAACCATAAACGTCAGTATCCAACAGAAAACCACTACAAAAAATATAATTGCGTATGTGTGGGGAGTGCGTATTTTGGTGAGGTCTTTGCTGCCCTTTAAGCCGTTATTGTTATTTTTAGACATATTCAGCCCTCCAATAAATTATTTTTTTAGTTGTTGGCTATGTTAAAAAATATGAAATAAAATCAAAAAACAGGAATGATTTTGAATGACATTGCGGACAGTTTCAATATCAGGTTCTCAATATCGCCTACATGATGGTTCTTATGTTGCAAGAATTTGAATCAGCATTTGCAAAAGTTTGATTTGAAGAAGAAAGATTTTTTGAAGAAGAAAGATTTTGTGGATTTAAAACAAATCCGGATGTTTAAACGCTAATTTACTACATTACATCACAACCTCCCTTTCCAACAAACAGACATAGTCATATTATATTGAAAGAAGGATCTCCTCACTGTGCGCTAAAGAAAAACTCTCAAGTATTCAGTGTACACTAAAAATTATGGAATGCAAGTATTGATGTTCGAATGGATATAACGCGCAGTTATTCAAAGAAGGCATCCAAGTTTATATCGGTTGTAATTTCCCATATGGGGTTATCAAGTTCCGTATATATTTACCCTCATATAACTATTATATATTAACTGATACCAAGAAACAAGATATCTGCAATCCCACAGAGGATCCCGCATCTCAATTTTTTGCTTTAACAAGTTTATAGGTTTTTGTTAAGGTGTATATGGTCACCCTTGTGTGTCAAGCCGTTAAGTATTTTTTGGGTTTACATCTCCGATCCAACTGGGTAAACAATCTATCGGGTTAAAATATATCAGCCACTTTCACTGGTAAAAATGAGAAAGAACACTTGAGAATAACCCTCTTACTGCCTGCTGAAACAGCAACTGCAAGGGCTCACTAGCCCGGGTGTCCTAAAGGAAAAACCTTAAAAAAACTAAAAAAAATGCTTGACGTAATTCCACATGCGTCATATACTACCTCCTGTTGCGCTTCCGACATGACCTTTTCGGTGATATTGAGAAGAGAGCAGCGGGCACCATGACAGAAGGATAAAGGGCAAAGCAAAAGAGCGAAGGGCGTTGCAAGACGTTCATCGGACAGGGAGCGCGAGTGGAAGCCGGCCCCCCGGCAGGCGGAAGCGTAAGCGGACCTGAAGTAAATGAAAAGCTAGCGACTGAGACAAGTCAAGGTGAGCAAGGATACCGAGACATGTAAGCACACCGGAATCAAACGGAGAGTTTGATCCTGGCTCAGGACGAACGCTGGCGGCGTGCTTAACACATGCAAGTCGAACGGGAGTATAGAGGGAGCTTGCTTTTGATATACTCTAGTGGCGGACGGGTGAGTAACGCGT
>JAJFTP010000096.1 GCA_021372895.1 Synergistaceae bacterium | reverse complement strand
ACGCGTTACTCACCCGTCCGCCACTAGAGTATATCAAAAGCAAGCTCCCTCTATACTCCCGTTCGACTTGCATGTGTTAAGCACGCCGCCAGCGTTCGTCCTGAGCCAGGATCAAACTCTCCGTTTGATTCCGGTGTGCTTCCATGTCTCGGTATCCTTACTCACCTTGACATGTCTCAGTCGCTAGCTTTTCATTTACTTCAGGTCCGCTTACGCTTCCGCCTGCCGGGGGGGCCGGCTTCCACTCGCGCTTCCTGTCCGATGAACGTCTTGCAACGCCCTTCGCTCTTTTGCTTTGCCCTTTATCCCTTTGTCATGGTGCCCGCTCTCATGCGAACTGCTCCGCAGAGTGCAAAAGATATTCTATATAGAATCCCCTCTGCTGTCAACAAATACAATTTGTCAATATTTATAGATTTAATGCAGCTGTTGTATATAATTAGAAACTTAAATTGAAATATAGTAGCTAAGGTAAAATACATGGCTTACAAATAAAAACAGAGGGATCCTTTTACGCAGAAGATCCCTCCGTTTTTATCTAAAAAAACTTTTTGAGCTTTTGAATTTCAGCAAATATCGCCGGTTAACAACTCTAATTTTCGGCTTCTTCGCTTATGTCGAGTTTCAGGATCCCCTCTTCGAGCAGAGCTTCCACTGAATCTTCGAGGCTTGGCACATCATCATCATCATGGATAGGTTTATCGAGTAAGCCCAGACCTTCCGCTACTTTGCGAAGGACTTCTTTCGTCACCTCATCCATCAGCTCGGGATGTTCCATAAAATATGCAGCTACACTTTCTTTGCCCTGCCCCAGCGTCTCGCCCTTGTACGCGAGCCACGAGCCCTTACGCTTTACAACTTCACTATCTATCGCCATGTCCAGCACAGACATAGCTTTGGGTACACCCTTGCCGTAGATGAGCGTTGCATGCGCCGTCCGGAAAGGCGGAGCCTGTTTGTTCTTTACAACTTTTATCCAGAGTTCATGGCCTACTACGGTATCTCCCTGTGTAAGCTGTTTGCCGCGTTTTACCTCTATGCGGACAGAGCTATAGAACTTCAGTGCACGTCCTCCTGTGGTAGTCTCAGTAGGACCGCCTCCATAACCGGTGCTTATCTGTGCTCTGAGCTGGTTTATAAAGATGACGGTCGTGTTGCTTTTGGAGATTGCAGCGGTAAGCCTCCTAAGGGCGTATGACATAAGGCGCGCATGAAGCCCCATCTGGGTACTGCCTTCCCCCATCTTGCCATCAATCTCGGCCTGAGGTGTCAAAGCTGCCACAGAATCTATAACCACCAGGTCAAGTGCTCCGCTACGAACAAGAGTGTCAAGTATATAAAACGCCTGCTCCCCGCTATCGGGCTGAGAAAGGTACAGGTTTGCAGTATCAACTCCTAGGGAAGCCGCAAGGCGCGGGTCAAGTGCGTGTTCTGCGTCAATGAATGCGGCAATACCCCCTGCCGCCTGAGCCTCAGCAAGGATGTGAAGCGCTATCGTGGTCTTACCGCCACCCTCTGGACCAAATATCTCAACAACGCGCCCGCGCGGCACTCCGCCGATACCCAAGGCAACATCGAGAGGCAGGATGCCGGTCGAGATAACTTCAACAGCGTGCTGGACTTCATCACCAAGGCGCATTATAGCTCCGTCACCAAATTTTCCTCTTATCTCTCCAAGTGCCTGTTCAAGGATATCCTCTCTGGTCACTGCTGCTTTTTTTGCCATGTGTCTACCTCCCGCTTATATTTGTTACTAATTGATTTCATTTAATTATAACAGTATGTTATATTTTGAAAAGCCCCAAAGGCGTGTATCGCGGACCTGACGACGACAGTATGCTCCTCATTATAAACATCTCTTCCACCGTCCATTGCTCTAACATCAGCACATCAGATTCCATGGCTTTTTTTGCTGAATCCGGGATCGGCATCGTGGAGTTGCGACGCCCCAGTGTAATGTGCGGACTGTATGGGCGCTCTTCTTTAGGTATCCCGGCGCGATATGCCGCGTTCTCTACGTTTCTCTGAAGTTCTTTAAGCCTGGGGATGTCTCCTTCTATGCCTGTCCATATAACCCTCGGTTTGGCAAGATCCGGAAAACCGCCGATTCCATCGATCGATATGGAGAACGGTCCTTTGTGTTTAATAAGCCGAAGGTTATCAGAGAGAAGATTTAAGGTATCAGGCAATATCTCTCCGCAGAACTTTAGAGTGATATGCATTATATCCGGATCTGTCCAGCGCACTTCATGCAATTCGCGCCTGCGGGAATCTATCCAGCCCGCGAGAATTTTACGATGGTCATCAGGAATTTTTATACAGATAAATGTGCGGATGAGAACTCCGGCTTGCAAAGAAGCATTTCCTCCCATCTCAGAACATGTTCTCTGTTAAATATAAAAGTGCTTCTCTGACGGTTGCGTTGCGTATATCTCTCCTGCTCCCGGAAAAATGCCTTACAAACGCACCCTCTTCTTTATCAGAAGCGTATCCGAACCAGACCGTACCGACAGGTTTTTCCAAACTTCCTCCGTCAGGCCCTGCAATGCCAGTAACGCTCATGGCAACATCTGAGCAGTAAAGCCTGCGGGTTCCTGATGCCATCTGGACAGCGCACTCAAAACTGACAGCTCCATGTTTAGCAAGTACATCTCCGCTGACCCCAAGAATATTCTGTTTTGCGCTGTTACAGTAGACGACCGCGGATCCCAGAAAAACTTTCGACGACCCCGCAATATCTGTAACAGTCGCACCGATGAGCCCTCCCGTACATGACTCGGCAAATGCGATTTTTATTTTCTTTGCCGACGCATATGTGACGAGTTTCTCCGCCAGTTCAAACACCTCCCGGTTCATCGGCCGATCAACCCATATATGACTTGCATTCCGCCCTCAAAGAAGACCCAGTGTATCCCTCTGAGCAGCAGGTTAACAATGATCCCGCCTATGACATCGTCAGCCATTATCCCTATGCCGCCAGGAAGTTTTTCCATCTGACTTACCGGAAATGGCTTGGTAATGTCGATTATCCTGAACAGAAAGAGTGCGACTATGGCATAGGTAAGATCAAAACCCCAGCATGCTACCCAAAAGCCTACGACCTCATCTATGACAATTTCTCCCGGATCTGCGCGCCCTACGGCCTTCTCATATTTATCCGCGGCAAATATGCCTGTCACAGCTACAGCGGCGATCACCCACAGTGATAGTCCGCCGCATAAAAGCCATATAACACACGCCGCCATTGACCCAAGAGTCCCAGGCATTTTGCTGAATCTGCCTAGTGTGCCAAATGTCGCTATAATTCCATACCATGTCCTCATCTCAGGGATAAGTATCATCTGACTACCTCTTCTCCAACCATATCATGCGGCATCGCTTCGGTCATGCATACCTTTATAATGTCCCCTTCCTTAACATCTGTCCTGATGTTACGTATCTCGATAAGACCGTCAACTTCAGGCGCTTCGCGAAAACTGCGCCCTTCGGCAAATCCGTCGGCAATATCCACATTTTCAACCAAGACGTCCATTTCTCTTCCGATAAAGAGCTGCTGGCGCTCAAAAGAGATCTCCTCCTGCAGCGCCATTAGCATTCCAAGCCTCTTCTTCTTTGTAGCGTCCGAGACCTGCCCTGCCATCAGAGCAGCTTTAGTGCCTTCTTCAGGGTAAAAAGAAAATGCCCCCATACGATCAAAACGAACGTTCTCAACAAATTTCATCATGTTGTTGAAATGACTTTTTTTCTCTCCAGGGAAGCCGACCATAAGCGTAGTGCGAAGTGCAAAGTCAGAGTCTATGTCCCTTGCTGTCTTAAATAAAGAGATGAGTTCATCTTCGTTAATTCCTCGGTTCATCGCAGCAAGTATACGTCTGTCACCATGCTGCACCGGTATATCAAGATATGGGAGTATCTGCCTTCCATTTGCGACGCGCTCCAGCAGCTTCGGCGTCACGCGGCTCGGATGCAGATAAAGGAGGCGTATCCATATATCGCGCGGCAGTGATGATTCCAGCGTATCCAGCAGATCTATAAGACTGCTTCTGCGGCGCCCTTCGTCAGTTCCATAAGCCGTGAGGTCCTGCCCTATGACGCAGAGCTCTTTTGCGCCTTCCCGTACAAGCTGCTCAGCCTCGCGTATTATTGTATCCATCGAAAGACTGCGCAGTCCGCCGCGTATGCTTGGGATCATGCAATATGCACAGTTATTATCGCAGCCTTCGCTTATTTTGAGATATCTTGTGAATTTTGAAGTTGAAGGAAGGGATAAACGGCATCTTCCGTCGGCCGGAGAACCACCAAGGCTCCGCACCACCTCGCCCCAGCTCTCACTTTGTGCCCAGAAATCAATTCCCGGCATCTCTTTGACAAGATCTCCGTCGTATCTGTTCACAAGACAGCCGACAACACCGACTTTTTTGAGTTTCCCTTCAAGCTTGAGCTGTTCAAGGTCCAGTATGGCTTCTACGCTCTCTTCAACTGCCGGACGAATAAAGCCACAGGTGTTCACGATGCCGACATCTGCGGATTCAACATTGTCAACGATTTCATGGCCGGCACGACAAAGCTCCCCTGCAAGACATTCGCTGTCAACTCTGTTTTTAGGACAGCCAAGGCTAAGGCAATATATCTTCATCTGTACAGGAGTGGCGAATCTTCGCTTACAGGCTTATTCAGCATATACAGGCTAAGCCCCTGGTCAGTAAGACCGGCCGCAATGCCGAGTGACATTCTTATGCGTGCCTGATAGGGGTTAAGCCTTCCTCCCGACATTACGCCCATTTCAATAAGTTTATAGTAACCGCCCTCAAAATGATTCGTCTCCTGTACATGCCCCAGAAAACAGCGCGAGACTATTGCGACCGGGATCCTGCGACGAAGGATGTTGCGAAGATGAGGGATCCACGTAGGAGAAATATTTCCAGTTCCAAAACCAGCCAGTATAAAACCCTGATGCTCTCTGCTGTCGGCAAGCATAGAAATTATGCGCTCCCCGCCCCCGATCGAAGCCCACAAAATATCGACCAATGCCGGATTCTGCGGCCTGTGTGCCAGGAACTCGGGCCGACGTACAGATCTAAAAAATTTAATTTCATCATTGAGCATCTTTCCGAGTGAACCTTTTTCGGGAGACTGGAAGATGTTGTCCTCACTTGTAGGGTCTACCATAACCACCTCGGACGCGGCAAAAAGTTCCCCGCTTGAACAGACAAGCACACCCTTGCCATGCGCATCAGGTGAGAGCGCCGCCAACACGGAACAGCGGAGGTTCATAAGCCCCTCCTTGACCCCAGCGCGGCCCTGAACCATGAGGTTTGCAAATATAACCGGCTGCGGATGCTGCCAGAGAAGATCCGCTATGTATGCCATCTCCTCCATAACGCCGCTTCCGGAGATTATAATTATGCCGGTGTATCCATCTTCAATAAGGGTCTCAAACATATTTGCCATTTCAACTGTAAGCTGCATAGAATAATGGCTGCTAGGCTGACAGCTCCACTTTATGAGCTTACAGCATAAAACAAGTTCTTCAGGCAGATAGTTCAAGAGAGAGCATGGATCTGCATTTTCTTCTTCGCCCGAGAAATTCCCGGCAATCACAAGAGCAAGTTTCGGAGCAGGTTCCAAGCGAATTCCTCCATCCAGAATATGAAAGGTAAATACAAGCCTCTCTGATGGTGCATTTTAGCGCAAACCGCCTCTTGTTACAAATATGAACAGGCAAATAACAGGTAGACTTTTGCGCTATTTCCGTTTATCTTTATCAGTGGGATGTTGAGATCTTATAAAAGTTAGCCTGTAGACCGGACTCCCTATCTCTTCGCCGTTCGGGATAATATTGTTGATTTTTGTTAAAAATACTGGAGGAAATATTTTTGGAAATTTTTTCTGCACTTATAACAAGCGCATCGGGACTTTTTTCTTCTCTTATCGTCTGGCTTGTCGCGGTAGTAGGGCAAATGGGCTATCCAGGCATTATCGGGCTTATGTTTCTTGAGTCCTCCTTTTTTCCGTTTCCAAGCGAAGTAGTAGTCCCGCCTGCCGGTTATCTTGCATGGAGGGGAGAAATGAACCTTATCCTTGTAATATTATCCGGTATTGCCGGAAGCATGCTCGGTGCGCTTTTCAACTATTGGATAGCACTGAAATGGGGGCGGCCTATATTTGAGAAATACGGCAAATACTTCTTTGTGACGAACGAGTCACTCGACAAAGCAGAAGTATTCTTTGCCAGGCACGGACACATCAGCACCTTCACCGGCAGGCTGATACCTGTTATCAGACAGTACATATCCCTGCCCGCAGGGCTTGCCAGGATGCCTATGCGACAGTTCTGCACATATACTGCCCTCGGCTCCGGCATTTGGGTCGTCATACTCGCCCTCACAGGATACTTCCTGGGCAGCAATCAGGAGCTTATACATCAGGAAATCAAGAAAATTTCATTTTTCCTTGTGACCGGATCTATTGCTTTAACTGCCGTGTACATTTGGAGATATAAGAAGAAGCGGATAAATAACGACTGACCTTTTCAAATACAGAGCAGGGGTGCGTATATGTACTATAAAATAGGCAGGCAACTCGAAGAGATAACACAGGACAAAATCACTAAGAATGGACCTTTTATCGCAGTGCTCTCATCTGCTGAATATAAAGCCAAGGATCTGCCGGATGGATTTACCGCCACAATGATCCCTCGATACGAGCATATACACTCATGCAAAGCTGAAGTAATGCAGGATATATTATGCGGAACATTTTCCGTACCAAGAAAGAAACTTTCTGACAAACGTATAAGTTTTGCCTTTTGTATAAAAAAAACCGGCGTATTATTTGTTGATGATTCTGATCTCACACAATCGATAATAAAAAAAATTGCCGAAACTGTCGCCTGGAAAGAACCGTCTATCGGGCATTTTTTCTACACATTCATGGAAACGCTTATTGAAAATGACCTGGGTTACCTGGAAGCCATAGAAAACCGTTTATCAAAGCTTGAAGCTTCTGTTCTGGCAGATGAGCTTGACAGTTTTATTTACAAGATAGTCGCGATAAGAAAGGAGATCCTGGCTTGTTCTCACTATTATTCCCAGCTCACAGACATAGGGCTTGTGCTCCTTGAAGACGAAAATGAACTCTTCAGTCCATCTGCTTTGCCATTGTTTAAACTTTTTTCTGACCGTGCCCACCGTTTGCGAGAAGAGACACAGATGCTCAGGGAATATTCACTGCAGATAAGTGAAGCATACCAGACACAGATAGATATTCGTCAGAACATTGTCATGAAAGTACTGACTGTCGTTACGACTATATTTCTTCCGCTCTCGCTCCTGGCCGGATGGTACGGCATGAACTTCAAAAACATGCCCGAACTTCAGTGGCGCTATGGTTACCATCTAGTTATCTTCGTAAGTATATGCAT
Source organism: Synergistaceae bacterium (assembly GCA_021372895.1). Taxonomy (NCBI): domain Bacteria; kingdom Thermotogati; phylum Synergistota; class Synergistia; order Synergistales; family Synergistaceae; species Synergistaceae bacterium. Next base: position 3,796 of record JAJFTP010000096.1, on the reverse strand, counting down.
CGTAATTTATTGCTTATGGATTTTCAAAAAGAAAAAATTCTGGTGAAAGCAACTCCGCGCTTATGGCAAAAAACACGGATCGACATGCCAAATCAAAAGGAAGTGTTAAAAATGGAAAGCACGGTCAATGATAAAACATATGTAAAAGAGGAAGGAACAGGCGTTATTTATCTTGCCGGCGGCTGTTTCTGGGGTATGGAGAAACTGATGCAGTCCATTCCCGGTGTAATACGCGTTACAAGCGGCTATGCCAACGGGCACTCAAAAGAAGAGCCTACTTACGAGATGGTCTGCACAGGTCGCACAGGATACAGGGAGACAGTGCGGGTAGAGTATAAAACAAATGAAGTCAGCCTTCACACTCTTCTATTTGCATATTTCAATGCGATAGATCCAACTATAAAGGACAGACAGGGCAATGACAGGGGAAGCCAGTATCAGACCGGGATCTATTATATAGACAGAGCATCGGAATCTATCGTAAAACATGTGGCAGATATAGAAAGGACCCGATATAAGACTTTTGCCGTTGAGATAAAACCGCTTGAGTCCTTTTATGAGGCCGAGGAATATCATCAGGATTATCTTGACAAGAATCCATGCGGATACTGTCACATCACTAAAACTGAAATAGAACAGGTCAGCAAAATAATTGTAGATCCTGCAAAATATATTAAACCGGCAGACACCAAGATAGCAGAAATGCTGACAGATCAGCAATACTCTGTAACGCAAAGGTCCGCCACAGAGCCGCCGTTTGAAAACGAATTCTGGGACCATAAAGAGCGGGGAATTTACGTTGACATAGTCACAGGCGAGCCGTTGTTTTCGTCTAAAGATAAATTTGACAGCTCATGCGGATGGCCGGCTTTTTCAAAAGGGATCGACGCAAACACACTGATCTCACTGGAAGATGATTCTTGCGGCATGAGACGCACAGAGGTAAGAAGCCGCGCCGGGAACTCACACCTGGGGCACGTGTTCCAAGGTGATCCCGATTCGCCTAACGGGACCCGTTTCTGCATTAACAGCGCGGCTTTGAGGTTTATTCCATACGATAAGATGGAAGAAAAGGGCTACGGCTATCTGCTGAAATATGTTTGATCCTTTACCGTGCCCCCATAGCAGCATCTTATCTTTGCAAACAGTTTTAAACTTTATAACGAAGTCAAGTATATACAGACATGAATATAAAGCGCGGAGTCCGGCGGCGTATGATTTATACTCCGAAAGTCCCCGCGCAGATATTATTGCAGATATGGCGTTATTGCTGTGGTTATTGCTTCAAGCCTGCTTTAAACGCCTTAACATTGAGTTCGTACAGCTTCGGCGGTACCGTATCCCTGAGGACTGACTCCCAGTCAAGGGCCTCGAGCCCCATAGCCTTGACCAAAGCTCCGAGAAGGACAACGTTCTGCGCCTTGATATTCCCAAGGCCTTTGGCAATATCGGCAGCGTTGAAAACTTTAAGTTTAGGAACTTCAGCCTGAAGCTTTTCTATGACGCCATCAGGATACTTCGCAGCGCCTGTAAGGACGGGCAGCGAGTATATCTCAAAGTTATTTACTACAAGAGTACCGCCTTTTTTCAGGTAATGCAGCCACCTCACAGCCTCAACCTTTTCAAACGCGACAAGGACATCCGCCTCACCTTCAGGCACAACAGGAGAAGCGACCTTTGTCCCAAATCTTACGTGAGTAGTGACGCTTCCGCCACGCTGTGACATCCCGTGTATCTCGGACATTTTTACATCGAAACCCTTACGCACAAGTCCCTCAGAGAGGATCTTCGACGCAAGTATTGTTCCCTGCCCACCAACTCCGACAAGCAGAATACTTTTTGTGTCGTTTGTCTTCATTTTTTACCCCTCCCTCGAGATTGCATGTTTCGGACATATTTGTGCACAGACCGTACAGCCATTGCATGATTCTCGTTCTATGTATATCTTCCCGTCGCGGAAATTGATCGCGGGACACCCTGCCTTCATACACATCTTACATTTGATGCACTTATCCTGATCCACGATACACTTCATATCAGCGCGTGCTTTGATGACATCCTTAATCAGAGCGCATGGCGACGTCGTAATAATGACAAACGGCTCAGTGGCTTCATAACCTGCTTTGATCGCCTCTTTGGTCTCATCAAGTTTATATGGGTCAATCAAACGGATATTCTGGGCCTTTACTCCGCAGGCCATACAGAGTTCTTTAAGGTCAACCTGATGTGTCGGTTCGCCCATTAATGTGCGCCCGGTCCCAGGATTCTCCTGATGACCAGTCATCGCTGTAATTCTATTGTCAAGGATATTGACCACAATAGGAGCTTTGTTGACTATTGCATCGATCAACCCGGTTATCCCTGAATGGAAGAATGTGGAGTCGCCTATGACCGCAAATACTTTCTGTTTCCTGCCGGCCTTCTCGACCGCCTTGCTGAAGCCCACTCCATTAGAGACGCTTGCACCCATACAGATGACAGAGTCAGTGACAGAAAGCGGCGGGACCATCCCAAGCGTATAGCAGCCGATATCGCCTGTGACAACAATATCCTTGTACTTGCCTGCTTCATAGAAGAAACCCCTATGCGTACATCCTGCGCAGAGTACCGGGGGACGAGGCGGCACTTCTGCATCGATTTTGTATCCGCCCTTCTCCTCACTTCCGGGAAAGAATGCGCGGCGTATGATTTCAGGCGTAAGTTCATCGATCCATGGAAGTTTTTCGCGGCCCACACAGTTTATACTAAGAGCCTTTACGAAATCTTCCAGGTATGCTTCATTCTCTTCGATGACATATAATGTCTCCACTGATGCCGCAAATTCCTTTATCTTCTTCTCAGGCAGCGGCCATGTAAATCCAAGCTTGAGGTATGATACCTCACCCCCGAAGACTTCTTTAGCATGATTGTAGGATATCCCGCTCGTTATGATACCTATATTGCCAGAACCTCGTTCGATGCGGTTCAGAGGGGTCGTTTCACTGAATTCCTTCATCGCACGAATACGATCTTCTAAAACATATTTGCGTTTCTTTGCCGAAGCAGGAGCCATGACATACTTTGCAGCATTTTTCTCATATGGCCTGACGGGAACTTCAACGCGTTCGGATGTTTCTACAAGAGTCTTGCTGTGACAAATACGCGTCGTTACGCGAAAGAGTACGGGGGTATCGAATTTCTCGGAAATATCGAACGCCTGCTTTACGTATTCAAGACATTCCTGACTGTCTGAAGGCTCAAGCATAGCGAGCTTAGCGTGTGGGGCATAATAACGGTTATCCTGCTCATTCTGCGAACTGAAAAGTCCGGGGTCATCAGCCGTCACTATTACAAGCCCGCCATTTACGCCTGTATATGCAAGCGTAAAGAGGGGGTCGGCAGCAACATTAAGTCCGACGTGTTTCATCGCAGCCAGAGCACGCGCACCTGCAATAGAGGCGCCTGCGGCAACCTCAAGCGCTACCTTTTCGTTAGTAGACCACTCTGAATATACCTCTTTGTACATGGCAAGGTTTTCGAGTATCTCGGTCGAAGGTGTACCCGGATACGCAGCTGCAACGTGTAGCCCTGCCTCCCACGCTCCTCTTGCTATAGCCTCATTGCCTGTCAGTATCATTTTCATTTACGTGCCCCCTTTTAAAAAAATCCCGACTCCGGCTCTTGAAGCCTAAATCGGGAAATGAATATCAACTTATTGATGCATATTTCAATTTTAGTTTTCTTCGCGGGCTATGGCTTCGTCTTCATCCAAAGGTCCGGCCAATATCCATGCAGCAACGTCAAAATGGGCAAGACC
>JAJFTP010000095.1 GCA_021372895.1 Synergistaceae bacterium | reverse complement strand
GGGAGCCGCGCCGTCCTCCCTCGGACGCGGCGCAGGAAATAATGATCCGGAAGAATGGGGCAGGCTTGAAATACTTCACAAAGGAAGCGTTATCTGTCTCATAGGAATAGGCAGCACGACAGAGCTTATGCTAAAGGCTGCGCTGATCATTAAGGAAAAGAAATCTATTGACGCAACAGTAATTGATTTGCGATTCATAAAACCTCTTGATTTCGAAGGTCTGGCTCCCCTTATAGCTGCGCATACAACTATCATCACCGCGGAAGAGGGCTACATCGCGGGCGGCGTCGGGGAAGCTATAGCCAAATTCGCAGGCGAAAGCGGCCATGTAGGCGAGGTCATCAACATCGGAGCCCCTGACATCTTCATCCGCCATGCGACAAGGGCGGAGCAATGGGCGGAATGCGGTATGACTCCCGAAGATATCGCAGCTTTATGTACAGATAAATGAAGCCTAAACTTGTAAGGATAGATAAGCTTCTGGTAGACAAAAGGCTAGTTGATTCAAGGACCCTCGCCCAGAGATATATAGAGGCGGGGAGGGTCTTTGTTGATGGACAAATGGTAACAAAGTCTGCCTCTCAAGCGTCATCTGAGGCTAAAATCGTGATAGACGCACCGGAAAAACCATGGGTTAGCAGAGGAGCTTATAAACTTATAAAAGCACTCGATTTTTTCGGCATAGACCCCTCCGGGAAAATATGCATAGACATAGGGGCCTCTACCGGAGGATTCACGGATGTCCTCCTCTCCAGAGAAGCAAAGCTTGTGTATGCGGTTGACGTGGGATATGGGCAGCTCGCGTGGAAGCTGCGCACAGACCGGCGCGTCGTCGTTATGGAACGCACAAATGCGCGGTTTCTGACACAAGATATGATAGGAGGAGAAAAAGCGGATATAATTGTCTCAGACGCGTCATTTATCTCCCTGAAACTCCTTTTAAAACCTCTGCAGGAGCTTCTAAAACCTGATGGAAGGATGGTCGTCCTCGTAAAACCGCAATTTGAGGTGGGGAAAGAACATGTGGGCAAAGGAGTCGTTTCGGATCCATCGCTTCATGCTTCTGTAATAAACTGCCTGTCGGAGTTTATTGAAAATGAAACGAAAATGGAGCTTCTTGGAAAGACTTTTTCCCCGATCAGAGGTCCGGAGGGAAACATAGAATTTCTATTTTTTCTTGGAATAAAAGGATGCCGCATTAACGCGCCGCAGGCGGATGACACAGAGAAGCTGGTGGCGGAAGCGCACAAAATGACAGCGTCAGTCAGGGAAAATGAAAGAGGGTCGGTCGATCATGCAGGCAAATAACATTGGATTGCTTTTCAACACTCAAAAACCGGAAGCAACAGACCTTGCCGGACGCCTATGCGCATGGGGCAGGAGCGAAGGGATCAATTTTATGCTGCCGCCTCATGAGGCTTCCGTACTCGGCATACCTGAGATACCTGACAATATATGGCGCGAGGAAGTTGCATTTGCGGTAATACTCGGAGGAGACGGCACATTCCTTCGGGCCGCAAGATATACCTTCGGATACCCGATCCCGCTTTACGGCATAAACCTTGGAAGGCTTGGCTTTCTCGCAACAGGGGACCCTGGATCCGCAAAAGAAGACATAACGGCTATACTTGAAAACAAATACACGCTCCAACACAGGGACCTTCTGAAGGGGATTGTATGGCGCGGAGGGCGTGCTGTCCATGAGCTCCATGCTCTCAATGATCTGGTCATCTCAAAGGGCAATATTGCGCGTGTTATAGACCTGGAGGTAAGGGTGGGAGAAGAAATTTTATCTCTCTTTCTTGCTGACGGCCTTATACTCTCAACTCCCACCGGTTCAACGGCCTATGCCCTTTCAGCCGGCGGGCCGATAGTCCCGCCGCACGTCAAGTGCATGTTGCTTGCCCCTATATGCGCGCACACCCTCTATGCCCGTCCTGTCGTCCTGGGAGGCACCGACAGGGCCGTCGTGATACCCAAAGGAGATGCAAGGAGCCTGATGCTGACTCAGGACGGCCAGCTTGGATATGAGCTCCTACCCGATGATTCCCTTGAGGTTACCCTCGACCCCGATATATATGTCAACACCATTCAGCTCAACGACAGAAGCTATTACGACCTGCTGAGGGAAAAACTGCGCTGGGGGTTCAATGGGATTACGGACGGAGGAGATTAGCGTTGATAGAGGAGCTTCGTGTACGCGGGGTAGGAGGAATAAAAAAAGCACAGCTTTATTTTAGAGGTGATTTTATAGTTATTACGGGAGAAAGCGGCTCGGGGAAGAGCAGCTTAGTAAGGGCGCTTGAATTTATTGCCGGCAAAAGGGCTCAGGTAAATCACATCCACGCACTCGAAGACTTATCCGACGTACAGGTAATTCTCTCGACGGATCATATCCCGGAACTGCCGGACGAATACCAGCCGCAGGAAAACATCCTCATTGCAAGGAGAACATTCAGTCGCAGCGGGCGCGGCCGGTGTACTCTGCAGGATATGCCGGTAACTTTGAACCTTCTATGTTCTGTAATGGAGAAAGAAGTGGTGATCCAAAGCCAGTTTGCACAGCTTGGCCTGCTTGAGCCGTCGAAACAGCTTGAACTTGTGGACTCATGCGGAACGGCAGAGCTGAAAAACATACGTTCTGAGCTGGAAAAAACATTTAACGAAACACTTTCGACGGAACGACAGATACTTGCGCTAAGGAAACGCCGCAAAGAGACGGAAGAGCGGTTCCAGGATGCGGAGACCATACTGAGGCAGATCCGTGCGCTGGAACTTTCCGCTGACAGCGAGAAGGAATGGGAGTCCGAGCTCAGGTCTCTGGATTCAAAATCAGCTCGAAGCGAGGCGCTGCGTGCTATTTCAGAGAAATTCTCAGGCGGCGCAGCAGGCGGCGGAATTATAGAGGAACTAGAAAATCTCAGCAGGAACATATATGCCAATGTCTCCAGAACCGAAGGCGAATGGCATGAATGTATAGAAAAGATGCTTTCTTCGGCGCTGGAACTATCAAAGATGTTACAGGCAGAACTTAACAGCGCAAGCGCAAGGGAAAGCATAGAAGAATCTAAAGAAAAACTTGAAAAAAAGATAGGCATTGTCCGTAAAATCAAACGGACGCTAAATTTGGCGAATTGTGCCGACATACTTGGTTATGCGGATGAAGCGGAGCATGAAATATCATGGCTTAAGGGCAGTCACGGCGAACTTGGAGAACTGGAGCGCAGATCTGCGGAGCTTAGAAAAGAAACGGCGAGGCTTGCGATGGAGCTGCGCAGGATAAGAAAAGATACGGCAAGGGCTCTTGCGGCGGAAGTTAACAGCCACCTCAGAGAGCTTGCCATGGATTACGCCTCGTTTGAAATTGAGATAGAAGACCAGGACAGGATACGTTCATCCGGTGCCGAGAACGCTTCCTTTAAGCTCCGCCTTCCGGACCAAAACCCGCTGCCAGTAGGGAAAACAGCTTCTGGCGGAGAATTAAGCAGGATATTGATAGCGCTCCAACTTTCTCTTGGCGATGACAAACTGCCCGGGACACTTATTTTTGATGAGGTGGAGGCCGGACTGGGCGGAAAGACCGCATTGCTTGCGGGATATAAACTCCGTCAGCTTGCAAAACGCTGCAGAACGATACTTATAACTCATGAGGCAACCATAGCCGCCATGGCCGATCAGCATTTTCTTGTAAAAAGAAACGGCGATGAGACCATCATTTCAGAAATAAGCGGGACCGAGCGCGAAAGAGAAATCGCCCGCATGCTCGCCGGCGACGAAACATCACCCGAAGCTCTCGAACATGCCAGAGTATTACTTGAAAACTCTGCACTTCATCTGCTCTAACGTAAACGTCAAACCATCCGTATATGTGTGTCATTGACTAAAGCCTTGATAATCTATATAATACACAGGTTATAGAATACGCTTGGTGCAGGCTTTTAAAGTCGTAAGGCTGCCTGACACGCAGCGGAGGGAGGAACATACAAGTATGTATGCAGTTATCGAAACAGGCGGCAAGCAGTACAGAGTATCCGCAGGAGACAAATTTCGGATGGAGAAGCTCAATGCGGAAGAGGGTTCACAGATATCATTTGACAGGGTGCTTCTTCTCGGCAAAGACGACGGACCGGTTGTCGGAACTCCTTATGTAAGCGGGGCAGTCGTTACCGGCAAAGTGCTTGAGCATGGCAAAGACGACAAGGTCATCGTTTTTAAGTACCGCAGAAAAAAGAACTATCGCAAATTCCGCGGACACCGCCAGCAGTATACAGCAATTGAAATACAGGGAATTACCTGCTAGAGGGGGATATTGAGTTATGGCACATAAAAAAGGACAAGGAAGCAGTACCAACGGCCGCGACAGTCAGCCGAAATATCTTGGTGTAAAACGCAGCGACGGTCAGTTTGTCAATGCGGGAACGATTATTGTCCGCCAGCGCGGCACAAAATACCATCCGGGACATAACGTAGGGCTAGGCCGTGATTTTACTCTGTTTGCGCTTATAACAGGCAAGGTCCGTTTTTTGACAAGAGCAAACCGTAAGGTCATAACAGTAGAACCTGAAACACTTTAATATAACGCAAAATGACAGTCATTTCGGGGGGCCATGTTCACAGGCCCCCATTTATGGTATTTACAGGGACGAGGTAATTAAATGAAGTTTATAGATTCTGTTCGTATTTCCGTTAAGGCAGGCCGGGGCGGAAACGGTTGCATGAGTTTTTTAAGAGAGAGATTTAAACCCAACGGCGGCCCTGACGGCGGCAACGGAGGCAGGGGCGGGAGTATAATATTTGAAGCCACAACCAACATACAAACGTTGGCCGACCTTGAATACCAGCGCAATATAAAAGGATCAAACGGTGCACATGGCAGCGGGAACGCAAAAAACGGCGCAGCCGGCAAGGACACGATCCTCCATGTTCCGTGCGGGACTATAATATATGATGCAAAAACCGGAGAAGGGCTGGCAGATCTCGTTGAGCCCGGAGACCGTTTTCTTGCTGCAAGGGGCGGCAGGGGAGGCAGAGGCAACAGATATTTCTCAAGTTCGGCACGCAAAGCTCCAAGATTCTGCGAAAACGGAGATCTTGGAGAGGAAGCGGAGTTTAAGCTGGAGCTGCGTCTGATTGCCGATGTTGGTCTTGTGGGACTGCCCAACGTCGGGAAATCGAGCATCCTTGCTGCGATATCCAACGCGCAGCCTAGAATAGCAGACTACCCGTTCACTACGCTTTCACCAAATCTGGGCGTGCTGACTACAGGATATGAGCAAGTTGTAATTGCCGACATTCCGGGCCTTATAGAAGGAGCCCATATGAACAAGGGCCTAGGGCTTGAATTCCTGAGACATATCGACCGCTGCAGACTTCTGATACATGTATTGAGTCTGGAATGCGGCGATTTCGATGCGATGATCGATGAGCTGGAGACAGTTCGCAGTGAAATGCGCCTATACGATGACAAACTTGCAGACCGCCCATATTTTGTTGTGGCAAACAAAGTTGATGAACTTAATGGACCCGATGAACTTACCTGCAGACTCAGAGAACATTTTAAATCACAGGATATACCTTTCTGTGTGGTCAGCGCCTTAACAGAAGAGGGTATCCCGGAAATGGTAAAACAGATCATAACCTTTACTGATGCAAATCCCAGGCCGCACAGCGAGGTCAGGCTCTATGCCCTGGAAACCTCAAATGAAGATAAGGTCCCGGTACGGCGCAGAAATAAAATACAGATAATACGCCTGCATGGAGGTGGGTACAGGATCATGCACCGCCAGCTTGAAAAAGCAACAGAGCGGTATGATATGGGGCAGGATGAGAATGTAGCAAGATTTACCCTCCTGCTCCGTAAATACAAGGTTGAGCAACTCCTGGAGGCGGCTGGAGCAAAAGATGGCGATTCTGTCATAATAGGCTATAAAGAATTTAATTTTTATCCGGATTACTACCCTTCTGATTTTCCGGACGACGATCCTGACGAAACAGCGGGATCTCAGGTCCCTGGCGAAGAAGAGTAATTCAGAGTGGATAATATGGATAACAGCCGTAAGAGACGCATAGGCATAATGGGCGGAACTTTTGACCCTATCCACTATGGGCACCTTCGTGCGGCAGATGAAGCTCACGCTGCATTTGAACTGTCCGAAGTTCTTTTTGTACCAACGGGACAGCCGCCTCATAAAACAGGCCAGCATATAACATCGGCAGAGGACAGATACATTATGACCGTCCTTGCCACTGTTGATTGCCCATATTTTGATGTCTCCCGGATCGAAATAGACAGGATCGGCAACAGCTACACTATAGAAACACTGAGGACTCTGCGGAAGATGCCGGAATATATTGATACGGAGTTTTATTTTATAACCGGACTCGATGCAGTTCTGGATATCGTTTCATGGAAAGACCCAGAGGATATTATGGGCATGTGCAAGTTTGTAGCGGTCAGCCGCTATGGGTATACACACAAGCGCATGGAGGAACTCCCTGACGAACTGAGGACAGCAATTATACCGCTTGAAATACCTTTGCTGGCAATTTCCAGCACCGAGCTCAGAGACAGAGTAAAAAACAACAGGAGCATACGCTTCCTGGTCCCTCCTTCGGTCGAACACTTCATAAGAAAAAAACACCTTTACAAAGAAAATAACCGCAGCTGGAGGACTGACCTGTGAAATTATCCAAATCAATGATCCTTATAGTTTTGTGCGGAATACTTGCTATTGCGGCAGGGTCAGGTCTCCGTTTATATTTCGCGCTTCATGCAAAATCCGGAGACATATACAGCGAAATAGCAGATGCGATCGGTCCGGGGACCCCACAATACGCAGCATTGAAGGAACAGGGACGCTTCAACATCCTCGTTATGGGAGAGGATAACGTCGACGGCTCCAGGCGTTCCGATACGATATTATTTGCCACAATCGATATAGATGATAAAAATATGAGGATCCTCTCGATACCCAGGGATACGCGGGCAGAGATCCCCGGACACGGTGTACAGAAAATTAACCATGCCTTCGCCTATGGCGGCGTAGATCTTATGAAGGCCGCTATCGAAAAATACATCGGACAACCTATCCTTTATTACGTTATAGTCGATTATGACAGCTTTCCTGCGTTTGTAGACATTTTGGGCGGGGTAGAGATCGATGTCCAGAAAAAAATGCGCTACAAAGACAGAGCAGGCAAGCTAGATATCAACATAGAGCCCGGCAAACAGCTTATGAATGGGGAGACAGCGCTGCACTTCGTGCGCTTCCGGAAGGATGCGCTCGGCGACATAGGGCGCGTACATCGTCAGCAGCAGTTTCTAAAGGCCCTTATCAAGAAAGTATATGACCCCCGTATAATAGTTAAGATACCTGAACTTACCGCACAAATTGTTAAAATATTCAAGACTGACATGTCTCCAAAACTTGCAGTGCAACTTGCCGGCTTTGTTCAGAACGAGCTGGGGCGCGACCGCATCTTTTTCTCCACACTGCACGGTACGGCAGCTACAATCAACAATCTGAGCTATTGGCTCGGTGATGTCAAATCCGCAAATGCATTTCTCAATGCACCGGTTGAGGAATTGATCTCAGGCGACATAGATGAAAAAAGTGCGGACAGCAACTTTGCCGGTCTTTCTCTGGCATATTCAAACGCAATGGACGAGACTCCCGGCGATGGTAAAGCAGCGGTTATAAGCGGTGATAAAAAAAGCAAAGGACCGGAAATGACTAACGAGCAGCTTTTTGCGCTCATAAAATCAATGCCGGAAGCTGTTGCTGTCCTTAATGGCACAGGCAAACCCGGAGTCGGAGAAGAAGTAGCCTCAAGGCTGCAAAAAATGGGAATTGATGTCGTCCACACAGGAAATGCAAAACACTTCGACTATCGCACAAGCAACGTAGTTTACCCGGTAAATGCGGATAAGAATGTAACTGACACAGCAAAGACACTCGGAAAGCTGCTGGAGGTCCCCAATAACCTCATAAGAGCCAATAAGCAGGCGTTCTACGCCTCTATAATAGTCGGACATGACAGCTACAGCCTCATCAAACGCCTCGACAGGCTGGTTGAAATAAGCAGCAAATAAAATTTCAAGAGAGAGATGAAAAAAATGAAAGATAACAACAAGACCATTGAAGAGTTTTACGAGCCATACAGACCTCTTGTAGACGCGCTTCTGGACAAACACGCGCTTGAGGTTACGGTACATAATCTAAGCGAAGTCTCCGGGTTTACTGAAGCATTCATAGTCGCAATCGCACGTTCAGACCTTCACGCCAGGACACTCAGGGACACGGCTGGCGATATGCTGGACGAGATGGAGCTTCCTCATCGTGTTGAAGGAGAGGAAAGCAGCCGCTGGTGCCTTATGGATGCGGGACATCTGGTCGTCAATATTTTAAGCCGTGAAGGGCAGGAGTATTACCGTCTTGATTCACTATGGGGAGACGCGCCATCACTTAAATTCAAAGATACGGATGAATGATATTTTAATTTAGAGATTTTAAAAAGGGCATATCATGAAAAAAATTGCCATTTACGGTAAAGGCGGCATAGGCAAATCGACGGTTACAAGCAATCTTTCCGCAGCTCTCGCAGCCAGGGGATATAAAGTCATGCAGATAGGTTGTGACCCTAAGGCAGATTCCACTATAAATCTTCTCAATGGAGAGGCTCCTGAACCTGTGATGAACCGCCTTCGAGAGCAGGACGGCGATCCTGTCGCGGAGGACATTGTAAAGATCGGATTCGGCGGCGTGCTGTGTATTGAAACCGGCGGTCCGACTCCGGGTTTGGGGTGTGCGGGACGCGGCATCATAGCCACATTCGGCCTGCTGGAGGAACTTGATATTTTTGGCAGATACAGACCGGACATAGTCCTTTACGATGTACTCGGCGACGTAGTATGCGGCGGATTTGCCGCGCCGATCAGGGAGGGCTATGCAGAAGAAGTCCTTATAGTTACCTCTGGGGAGAAGATGGCGCTGTTTGCCGCGAATAACATCAACACCGCAGTCAATAATTTTGCAGACAGCGGTTATGCAAAGGTAATGGGAATAATACTGAACCGCAGAAACGTAGAGGACGAAGAGAAACACGTACGTGCCTTTGCGGATAAGGCGGGCCTGCAGATCATTGCAGACATACCACGCGACAGGAATATACAGTCTTATGAGAACATCGGTAAGACGGTTATAGAAGGGGACCCCTTGCTTCCAATAAGCCAAATATTTTTTGAGTTTGCCGATCGTATTATGAATGACCCGCAAGGAATTTCATGATGGCTGACGACCCCTTCTTTGCAACGATAAAAGAACTTGCCGTTCGCAGGCAAGGCGGACTGATGAACCAAACTGTGCCGCGCTGTCACCTGCATTATAACTCACCGGGCGCCAGCGGATTCGGTGTTAAACGCACGGGGCTGCTGTTGCCGGAGGCAATGATGCTAATGGTCGCACCAGGCTGCTGCGGCAGACATGGGACAATTGCGGGGAATGAGACAGGCTTCGCCGACCGCATATGTTACATGCACATGGACGAACGGGACCTTGTAACAGGACGTCATCTTGCACGAATTTCCCAGGCAGCGAAAGAGATATGCGACTCGACAAAACCCCGCCCTAAAGTTTTGATGATCTGTACCAGCTGCATCGATGCCCTGCTTGGTACCGATCTGGAACGCGTCTGCCGAAAAGCCGAGCAAACTTGCGGCATCCCTGTAGTTCCCGCCTATATGGATCCTATAACGCGAGAAGGGAAAAAACCACCCATGGCATCAATACAGCAGTCTCTGTACTACTGTCTTAAACATTCGGAACAAAGATCCGACACGGTAAACCTCCTGGGTAATTTTGTCCCTCTTGATGATGACTGCGAACTCCGGCTTCTTCTGAGCCAGGCAGGAATACAGAGGATGAATCAGATATCCGCCTGCCGCACATTTGAAGAATATATGGAGATGGGACAGGCATCTTTGGATCTGGTACTGACATCGCTTGCAATCCCGGCGGCAGAAGATCTTAAAAAAAAACTTGGGATCCCATACCACCGCCTTGAGCATCTTTATGACATAAACGCAATAAGGGAACAGTATTCTCTTCTTGCCGAAACATTAGAATTTAAATTAAATGATACCCAATATTATGATGAAGCCCGGCACGCAACGGAAATATTTTCAAAGCAACATCGCGGTATGAAATTTGCGGTGGGGCAGACAGTAAACGGTAACCCCTTTGAAATTTCTGCGGCTCTCATTAAATACGGCATGGAGGTCCCCTTCATATTCACTCACATGATAAACGAAGAGGATCGCCGCTATATCCGCATGCTCAAGGTATCAAGCCCTGAAACACGCGTATATTCCAGCGTATATCCGGCAATGCTCAATTACAGCAATGCGATGTCCGGCGCAGACGTCGCGATCGGCCTTGACGCAGGATATTATTTTCCAGATGCTGTGTGCCTCTCATGGAACACAGAACGCCAACCATTCGGCTACAGAGGCCTGATCTCCCTGTTGAGACAGATCGAAGACAGCATCGCAAACCCCAAGAGTCACAGAGAACAGATGCACGGTTCCTATCTGGTAATTTAGGAGGCTTTTAATGAAAGGTCTGTTCAAATTTTTGGCTCCGTTTGCCCCGGATTATTCCGGCGCTGTTTCCGTGCTCTTTGAGCTTGGCGGCCTGATCGTAGTATATGATGCGGGTGGATGCACAGGAAATATTTGCGGCTATGATGAGCCGCGTTGGTATGGAAGTAAAACTGCCCTATTTAGCGCGGGCCTCAGGGATATGGATGCGATATTTGGCCGTGATGACAAGCTGTTAGATAAAATCGCCGATGCAACAGATAACATCCGATGCAGTTTTATAGCAATAATATCCACTCCGGCGCCATCAGTAATCGGGACTGATTTCAAAGCGCTGACCCGTGTTTTGCGCGGTCGCACCGAACTCCCTGTATTTGCAGTCGAAACGAATGGGATGGAGCTTTATGATAAGGGGCAGGAGAAGGCATATATGGAGCTCTTCAAAACATTTGCAAAAGACAAAACAGGGCAGGGGCAAATGCCCGATATAGGCATCATAGGCGCGACACCTCTTGATATGCCTGGCCTTCACAGCGCAGAATATATAACGGGCCTTCTGAAAGATTGGGGATATAAAAAACCGGCATGTTATGGTATGGGGGCCGGACTGGAGGAAATAAAAAAAGCGGGAGAAGTCTTGTGTAACCTCGTTGTGTCGCCATCGGGCCTTAAGCCGGCAAAATTTCTTAAAGAAAAATTCGGCACGCCATACATAGCCGGATTCCCATTTGCCGGTACAGAGGACGCCCTGAGGATAAAAATCAAAGAAGCTGCCGCAGGAAATGACGACGGACATAATAATATCAAAGCGCATGGCGCAGTGAACATGGCAAGCTCAGATGATAACGACAGTCTGCTGGTAATAAACCAGCAGGTGGTGGCGAATGCAGTGCGTGAATCCCTTCGGATAAAGAGCGGATCTCAGCATGTTGATGTCGCCACCTGGTTTATGTTTGATAAAACCATTTCAGAATCAGGCGATGCCGTATTAAAAGAAGAGGACGACCTCCGTGCGCTTATCACAGGACGCGGATATAGGGGAATAGTCGGAGATCCACTTTTTAAACGTGCCATTCCCGGCGAATGGCACGGTGTTTATTTTAACATGCCACACTACGCTGTCTCAGGCAGTCTCTATGATAGCAGCTGTTTTGAGGACCTTCTTCAGAACATAAAACTGTAACTGTATCCGGCAAATCATCGGTAACAAAAAAACAGCGCGTATATGGCAGATTTATTTTGCAATTACCGTGCTTATGTCGATTTTATTTCTCTGAAGCCCATTTTCAAGCATAAAGGTCTGAGTCCTTTCAAGCTCCTCTATATCCGTTTTATGTATGACCGGATCAAAATCGTACCATGGATACATGGCGTTCACAGCTTCCATCGGCAGGCCTGTTTCCTTCTGTGTCATTGCCTTCGCTTTATCAGGGTTCTTTTTTATCCATGCAAGTGTTTTTTTATGCGCAGCCATAAACCGGGTGATCACCTTGGGATACTCCTTCATGTATTTGGCGGTCGTAGCAATGACTATGGTCGCATCGATCAGGCCTTCGCCGTTTGTCAGCATTCTCGCGCCGGAAGCCAGCGATGTATATGCCGCAGGGCCCGCCATAAGGGCGGCATCGACGCTCCCATTCTCCAGAGCGCTCCCTGCTGCTGGGATACCCATCACAATGTGATCAACGTCCTTTATCGTCATGCCTTCTTTGGCAAGGGCTGCCGCCAGGAGCTGGTGGAGGATCGTCCCCTTCGGGCCTGCAACTTTTTTACCCTTAAGATCTCTCACAGTCTTTATTGATGGATCTTTGACGACTATCATAAATGCCTTGGGGGCACGTGAATATATGGCAAAGATCTTTATGTCCAGGCCCTCGGATGCTGCAAGTATTGCAGAAGTGGCCCCCAGACAGCTGGCTATTCCGATTTCACCGGAGGCGAGAGCAGCGGTCTGCTGTGGCCCCTGAGTAAGTTCAGGAAAACTTAAGGAGACCCCCGGAAAACTTTTTTCAAATATTTTGAGTTCTTTTGCCACGATCGAAGGGATGTTAAGGGGGGCTTTTACATAGGTAATTCCCAATTTTGCAGGGAAATCCGCCGCAAGCAGAGGAGCAGCAATAAAAAACATTGCTGAAACAACGACTAATGCATAAATTATTAAACTTTTCTTTTTCATGATGATATTCTCCCTTTTATATATATTGTTTTTAATAAATAGTTGCCTGCTTAGTTTATCCAAGCTGCTAAAATCTACAAAGACAAAAAAACGAGGAACCCCGCAAAGATAAAAGGCTCCTCGACGAAAATACAATTCTCGGCGGTCCTTTCTCTTTGCACGAAAAACCGCCCAAACTACGGGCCGAATACCTGCAAACAGATGGTTTCCAAGGAACTCATGCATCCGCCGCACCGAAAATTTTCAGTGGAGAAGATCAATGCACCAGCCCCTTTACTTGCTTAGTATAACCCTTTCTATAATAATTGGTCAACGATTATAAAATTATCTTATGTCTTATAATAATTCTTATGTTATGTTTATGATATAATAAAATCTATGGATATCTCAGATAACTGCAGCTTTTGCTATCGCCAGAAAACTGTCCGGCTCCAGTGAAGCTCCGCCTACCAGCACGCCGTCAATATCCTCCTGCGAAAGGATGTCACCGGTGTTCTCTGGTTTTACGCTTCCTCCGTAAAGGATCAGGACTTTATCAGCGATCACTTCACCGAATGTATCGGAGATGATCTTTCGGATAAAAGCACAGACTTCCTGGGCATCTTCTTTGCTTGCAGTCTTTCCGGTCCCTATAGCCCATACCGGCTCATAAGCTATTATAACTTGATCTCCGACAGCGGACGGATCCATAGACTTAAGTCCGGCAAGGAGCTGTTTTCTGATCACATCGAAAGTGTTGCCTGATTCCCGCTCCTCAAGCATCTCTCCGACGCAGAAGACCGGGGTAAGGCCTCCGCGAGTCGCAGCTATTACCTTCTTGTTAAGTTCTTCGTCTGTCTCGCGGAATATATGACGGCGTTCACTATGTCCTATAATAACATGGGTACATCCAACTTCCGTGAGCATGGGCACTGATATTTCGCCGGTAAACGCTCCGCTCTTCTCCCAGTGGACATTTTGCCCACCTATAATTATTGGGGCAGTTTTTTTAGCTTTAATTGCAGCATCAAGGGATATTGAAGGGGCAAATATTGCTATTTCCATATTTCCTGCGCTTATATCCGAGGAAATATCACTTGTCATTGAAAGATCAGAAGCAAACTTAATCAAAAACTCCCTTGTCTCAGCCGGCCCCTTAAACATTTTCCAGTTTCCGGCTATGAATCTTCTGCGCATAACAAATTCCTCCTCATATAGATAAAGGCGATCTCAGCTCTCTATCGAGAGTTTATGCCGAAATCGCCTTTGATCAACGGTATTCTCTTATTCAGCTATTACATATGGTTCTATCCCAGGGAGCATCTTCCCTTCAAAGAACTCAAGGCTGGCTCCCCCGCCGGTCGAAACATGTGAAACCTTATCATCGTAATGAAATTTTGCCACCGCAGCAGCAGAATCCCCACCGCCCACTACGGTGAGGGCGCCAGCAAGGGTTGCATCAGCAAGTGCTTTTGCCACAGCCTGAGTACCGGCTGAAAATGCCGGCATCTCGAAAACACCCATAGGACCATTCCAGAGCACGGTCCTCGCTGGAATTATTGCCTTTCTGAAGGCATCTGCTGTATTAGGACCTATGTCAAGCCCCATCTTTCCTGCAGGCATTTCATATGCTGAGACAATTTCATACGGCGAATCAGAGTCAAATGAATCCGCAACAACCACATCCGACGGAAGTAATATATTTACTCCAAGCTTCCCTGCTTCTTCGAGCATCTTCGCCGCAAACTCAAGCTTGTCTGTTTCACAAAGTGATTTTCCTATTTCATATCCCTGGGCTTTCAAAAACGTGAATGCCATTCCGCCGCCTATAAGTATTGAATCCACTTTAGTCATCATATTTTCGACTACTGCGATTTTATCAGATACCTTGGCGCCGCCAAGAACCAGTACAAATGGTTTACTTGGATCATCCCTGACAGCGCTTAGCATCTCTATTTCCTTCAGAATGAGGGAGCCGGCATATGACGGCAGGACATCCGCAATGGCCCTTGTCGAAGAATGTGCCCTGTGTGATGCGCTGAACGCGTCCATTACGAAAATATCAAATCCGGCTGCAAGTTTTTCGGCAAACGCGATGTCGTTTTTTTCTTCCTCCGCATGGAAGCGTACGTTCTCCAGCAAAAGGATATCTCTGTCTTTCCACGATGCCACAGCCGAAGCAACTTCCGGGCCTACGCAGTCAGGCACAAATTTTACGTTCCAGCCGGTGATTTTTGCGAGTTCTTCTCCTACTGGCGCAAGGCTGTACTTGAGCTCGAACTTCCCCTTTGGCCTGCCGAGGTGGGAGATCAGGGCGATCCTGGCACCCGCATCCAAGAGCGCCCTTAGCGTTGGAAGATGTGCTTCGATGCGTGTCACATCGCTGACCTTTCCATCCGCTATCGGGACATTGAAGTCCACCCTGACTAAAACTTTTTTACCGGCAACATCGCCTGGAGAAAAAGTTCTCAGCTGCATGGATCTACAGCCCCTTTGAGAGTATATATTCTGCCAGGTCAATTACCCTGTTGCTGTAAGCCCATTCGTTGTCATACCACGAAAGCATTTTCACCATATTATCGCCAATGACCATAGTATGTTTGGGTGCAAAAATCGATGAATGGCTGTCTCCGACAAAGTCCATAGAGACAAGGTCTTCAGGCTCATATGCGAGTATCCCCTTAAGCGGGCCCTCAGAATATTCTTTCATTGCCGAATTTACCTCGTCTACAGTCACCGTCTTTGCAAGTACTACTGTGAGATCTACAACCGAAACATCGGGAGTGGGAACGCGAAGTGCAAAACCGTTAAGCTTTCCCTTAAGTTCAGGCATAACCTCTGATATAGCCTTTGCTGCGCCTGTGCTGGTGGGAATGATCGAAAGCGCGGCTGCTCTTCCGCGCGAAGGCGTCTTCTTATGCGGGAAGTCAAGCGTAACCTGATCGTTTGTGTATGAATGGACCGTGTTCATTAATCCATGAAGGATCCCAAACTTTTCTTGAAGAACCTTGCAAAGAGGTGCAAGGCAGTTGGTTGTGCACGATGCGTTTGAAATGATGTTATGCTTTGAGGGGTCATAAATTCCCTCGTTTACACCCATAACGATCGTAGCGTCCTGATTTGTGGCGGGTGCTGAGATAATGACCTTCTTTGCTCCCGCTTCGATGTGTGCTTTCGCTGTGTTCGCGTCAGTAAAACGTCCGGTCGACTCGATAACGAGATCTACTCCAAGCTCTTTCCAGGGCAGCTTGGAGGGATCCGGCTCCGCTACGGCCTTGATCCTCTGCCCATTTACCACAAGATGGTCTCCGTCGATCAAGACCTCTCCGGGGAAGCGGCGGAAAACAGAGTCGTATTTGAGCAGATAGGCAAGAGATTCCGGCGGTGTAAGATCGTTGACAGCCGCAACCTCAAAAAGATTCTCCTTCCCATTCATGAAAAAAGAACGGAGCGAAAGACGACCAATACGTCCAAAACCGTTAATTGCAACCTTGTACTTTGCCATAAAAACTGCCTCCTTATTTTTGTCCGCAAATACTTTGTGAATTTACCGACATAGATTATTTATCAGTATGTTTTGATTGTGCAACCATATCACGTTTAAGTCAAATAGAATTTATCCCTTTGTCTTTTTTAGTCATCGAATTGAAGATCTTCGTGCAACACCCTCAAAAGTTCGCCAAGGGACATTGCGCTCAATACATCACCATGCGGCCTGTAAGGCATTATTCCGTCAAAGATCTCTGCCACTCCGCCAAGACAGCCGTGCCTGATGTGTGAATTGAAAGGCCTCATAAATACCCACCCCAGATCTCTTCTGGTTGGGTTATGCTTGATATATGCGGAGATAAACTCTCCGAGAAGCCAGGGCCAGGCCATTCCGCGGAAACGGGCTTTTATCCTTTGATCCGGTCTTCCTTCCGCACGCCCCTTAAATTTCTCCTGATGCGGATCCAGTGTTCTCAACCCGTAGGTCGTGTAAAGCTCATTCCAGCAAAGCGTTATGACTTTTACAGCCATATTGTCGGACAGTGGGCTGAATGGCAACGAGACAGCCAATATCTGGTTGGGACGGATCGCCGTTTCACATTTCGGGCATTCGGGATCGACGTAATCATAGAGTCCGTTTACTTCGCTGTTCCAGAATACCTCACAGAACGACTTTGCGCAGATTTCGGCCGCCGCGGCATATTTTTTTACAGCGTCCGCATCTTCAAAAATTCCGGCATACTTCTCCGCGACCTTAAGCGCGTTGTACCATAGAGCATTCACTTCTACCAGGTATCCTTTTCTAGGAACCACGATCTCTTCGCCGGCTATGGCATCCATCCAATGCCTCAGTGGATTGTCCGTATCTACTTTAAGCAGCATATTCTCCCCGCAGGTCAGATCAAGGTCGGGGATACCATCCATATAACGGTCTGTTATTTGTTTTACAGCGTTCCATAAATCTTTATGATTAACAGACTCATCCCCTATATGCGACATGTATTTGTCTGTCGCGTAGATGAACCAGAGCCCGTTGTCAACACCTTCAAAAACATAAGTGCCGTCGGATGCGAGACGTTCAGGCATCACCCATGAGTTTTTTTCGCATATATCCGACCAGAATTTGAGCGTACGCTCTGCAACATCTTCCCTGCCCGTCGCCAGGGTCAGCCCCGGCAAAGATACGAACGTATCCCTGGCCTTGAACTCAACGGAAGGATATCCTGTATATATCGGTGAAACAGGATATTCCCTGTCGTCAATCAGATGATAAGATGCGAATATCATATCCTGCTCGGCGCTGCTGAATGCCGGAAGGTTCGCCCGTTCAAGTATATTTTCAAATCTATCGGCAGCCTCTTTTTCCATTTCGGCCAGTTCATCCATTGAGAAGGACTGAGGGGTATCAGAGAGCACAACATAGATTACTTCTCCCTGGGAAATTTCATTTGTTACAAACCCTGGAGACCATAGATGATCGACTGAGGGAGAATCAGCCCTGTCGTCCTGCTCGTATATCAGGTTCTCAAACCAGAGAGGCTTGATCGACCATGTGCCGGAAGTAACGGAACAGTAGCTTGAATGTCCTCTTCCTTTTACGCCGATCCTCGAAGTGTCCTGCTGCTCCACCTCAAATTCATTTTTTTCTGAGTCGGAATAAACCTCGCTGCTGATCCTGTGGGCAAACAACGGGCGCAAATCCAGACGAACCTTGTCCGGGGCCGCAAGAAGCTCGTATTTGAGAATCGTACACGCCTTACCGGCCGGCATGAAAATTGATTTCTCTAGGAGTATACTGTGAATAACGAATAACATGCTTGGAAACGGATTTCCCTGATATTCCTGAAAATATCTGTATCCGTCGGGATAAACAAGGTCTTTGTAGCGGTTGGTGGAAAGCTGGTATTTCTTGCCGTTTTCGAAAAGGGTCTCTTCAATTTTGCTGACAAGAACTGAGTGCTGCCTTTCTCCCTCGGGACGGACAACGAGGAGACCGTGCTCCCTTCTGGTGTTGGCTCCTATAACAGTGGAGAACCCGTAGCTTCCACGCCCGTTGGAAACAAGGAACTCTCTGCCCGCCCCCTTATCGTAGGTGTTAACATCTGCCTTTCCCAAGTACATGGCCACCATCCCCTTTCAACATCTTATTCAATATATTCTCCAATTTTCTCCATCTATATTCTACCGTACTTTTGCTAATAGGTCTCGGCATACTTTGCCCCAGTTCCTTCAGAGAAATGCTGGGGCTTGATTTTCTTGCACGGATAAGTTCCCTTAGTCCTTCAGGTAATTCTTCGACAATCCCATACTCTTCAAGCTGCCTTATCAGCGCCATCTGATTCTGGGCGGCCTGTACGCTCTTGTTGATATTTGCGGCATCACAGTTGACCAATTTATTTGCATGGCTGCGCATTGAACGATATATCGCTGTCTCTTCCAGTTCCAGAGCGCTCTGAACAAATCCCAGCCTTGAAAGAAACGTTACTATCTGCTGCTGGTCACGCAGCATGATCTCGCGCGTACCGCCTTTTTTCCTTACTCCCAGTGAAAACCCGGCCGATTTCAGTATGCCCTGGATCCTCTCTGCACTTCCATTGCCTTCAGGTGGACGCAATACAAGATGATATCCGGCTCTTGGTATGTAAAGCGCACCGCAGCTCCCCCACAAACCGCGCACCCAGTTCCAGTTGCGGGCTCTTCTGCCAAGTCTTGCACTTCTCGTAAAAATCTCCTCTGCAAATCCGCGGCTTACGCTAAAAACAATGCGGCCGCGCTGCTGCTGAGTATGGATAAGCCTGATGCCCCTGGAACTGTCACTGTTCTGATCCTGAAAACCGGATAAAGCCCAAAGCCGCAATAACCGTCTGACAGCAAACAGGCGGCTACATGTAAAGTAGTAATCTTCTACATGTTTTTTATAGGAGAGTCCATCAAATATCCCCGCTATTTCATCTTCTACCGGTGGGACCAGCGGAAATGAGGTCCATTCGTCCCAGATAGTACGGTTAAGACGTTCCATCTAATAAAGCTCTCTCTTTTCCCTGCTCTCCCTTGCAAGACGTATGATCGTCTCAGAGAGGCTCTGTGCATTATGTCTCAGATAGACCCCATTCTTTATCTCAACGTAATCACCATAAATAACTGTGGTACCAAGAGACTCAAGATATTTTTCCTCCCGTGTTGAAAGATAAAGCGGTTCAGCTCCGATTTTGCTGTAGCGTGACAGATATTCCTCCGGTATCGGCGCCTGATTTGCAAGCAGGTAATCCGGAACGGTTCCAAGAACACTGGCCACCCAGTCAACATGAGCAAGTATATTCATCCCCTCAGTCTCTTTCGGCTGAGTTACCAGGTTGGCAACATAAACAATAGGGACCTGTGACTCCCTCAGTAACAGAGATATGTCTTTCAGAAGAAGGTTAGGGAGTACACTCGTAAACAGACTGCCGGGGCCAAGCACAATAAGGTCGGCACTGCTGAGCGCCTGTTTTACACCTTCAAGGGGCTGCGCATTAGAGGGTTCGATCCATAGTTTAGCAAGCCTGCTTCCGTTATCGGATATTTTCAGCTCTCCGCTGAGCAGCTCACCATCCTCCGTCTCCCCCTTCAGGGTCACTGTTTCTGTTGTCACGGGCAGTACCTGTCCTCTGATAGCAAGAAGTTTGTTCAGCTCTTCTACCGCACGCTGAAAATCACCCATCATCTCCGTAGTAGCAAGCAGTATCAGATTCCCAAGGTTATGCCCCTTTAGCTCGCCTCTGTCAAACCTGAAATTGAGCAGCCTGTTCAAAGAGCTGTCGTTCTCCGCAAGGGCAACTATGCAGTTTCTGATATCCCCCGGCGGCAGCATGCCCCACTCCTGCCTCAGGCGTCCTGAGCTTCCGCCTTCATCTGTGACAGCAACAACAGCAGTAATATTGCGCGTAAATCCCTTAAGCCCGGAAAGAAGCGTTGATAGACCTGTTCCGCCACCGATTGCAACTATCCTCGGCCCAAAAGAAAGTCGGTATTCTATAGCACTGTTCATTATCCCATGACGCATTGAAGCGCTTTTCTTTCTTTTTCTTCCCCTGCCTGATGATATAACGTAAAATGAAGCCGCGGCTGCTGCAATCAAAATAACAAGGGACAGGAAAACATACGCGTTGTTCATATCGGCGAGCTCCCTTTACCTATGTCCCTATGACTTATAATGACATTGTTGCCATGCTTTCTAAGGAGTGAGGCTATCATTTCTGCTACAGCGACAGAACGGTGCCGGCCTCCCGTACAGCCGATCGCGATATGAAGCTGTTTCTTGCCGGTACTGCTGTATACAGAAGAGACAAATTCCAGAAGAGCCTCAGCTTTGGAAATAAACTCTTCTAGCGAATCAAAATCTGACAGGTATTTTTGAACAGGCTTATCCTTGCCTGAAAACAGATGGAGTTCGTCAACATAGTTTGGATTTGGCAGGAAACGAACATCCAAAACATAATCAGAATCCTGGGGGATCCCGTATTTAAAGCCGAAAGAACTGATGATCACAGACAGCTTTTCTGAGGACATGCCCATCACATCCAGAAGCTTAGCTTTAAATTCCGGCGTCTTCAGGTCTGAGGTATCGATCACGGTATCGGCACTTTTTTTTATCATGCGTAGCAGCTCACGTTCCTTAGCTATCCCTCCGAGAATAGTTGTGTTCGCAGCAAGGGGATGCATGCGCCTTGTCGTTTCAAATCTTCTGAGAAGGCACTCATCTGAAGCATCGACAAAGAGTATTTCGAGTTTTCCTACTTTTTTCCTAATAAATGGAAGCACGTTTTCTAAATCGTTCAGCAGTTCCCCTCCGCGGACATCCATAACAGCCGCTACACCGCTGGATACAGCCGACGGATGGGATACAAGCACATCTAGCAGCTGCGGGAGCAAGGTCGGAGGAAGGTTGTCTATCGCATAAAATCCCTGATCCTCAAACACGTTCAGTGCGGAAGATTTACCTCCGCCAGACATTCCCGTGATAATTACGCAACGTTTGATCTGGTAAGTGCGGCCTTGGCTTTCCACAGAGGACACCTCCCCTTACGTTTATTAAGTATTATTAATACGGTTTTTAACTCAACTTCCCCACCTCTTGCTATTAGTGGATTCAAAACCTCTGTTTTTCGTCTTCTCTGTATGTTATTCAGCGGAGAACCAGTGGCTCTAAAATATTGAAGTCGCTGGATTCCCGCTCAAAAGCATGCGGGAAAGACGGTGGGAAAGTTGAGTTTTTAACATTAAAAAGTTTCAGTGCTTATTATGATAATGATCGCTAATGACCGCCGCATTCTCCATCCCAGCCGGCAAGTGTCTCAACTCCGTGCCTCAGTCCGGCAGCAATTGCCTCAAAGCACTGTCTGGCCCCGCGCTGACTGCCTGGGAATGCTATCACGAGAGTGCCTTTCCTTATTATTGATATGCTTCTGGTGAGAAAAGCCCTCTCTGTATGGATAAGAGTACGAGCTCGCATTATCTCTCCAAACCCTGGGACAACTTTTTCCGCTATCGACTGGAGAGCCTCCGGTGTAACGTCCCTTGGAGAAAGCCCGGTACCTCCGGTTGTAAGGACAAGATTAAAACCATTGTCGCACCAATCCTTCACCGTATCTGCTATAACTTCTGCCTCATCGGGAACTATCTTACGATCTTCAACGATGCCGCCAAGCGCAGATATCAGGTTTTCAAGCTCTGGTCCGGCGGTATCCTCTCTTTCTCCGCGGCTGCCCTTATCACTGACAGTCAGCACGGCTGTCCTCAATGGATGCCATACCTGAACAGGGGCTGACACGCTTAAAAAACCAGGAGTAATTACGGCAAAAGATTTCCTGGCTTGATCCCACCTCAAGAGTGTCTCGCCTTCTCCGACCGCAATAAAATGTCCATCATTTATATTTGTTCCGGCAGGAAGCACTATGGTCATCGCTTTTTCTTCAGCCTCACCAGCCGGAGATCCTCCTGCAAACGCAAAATTGATAGCCATCGGCACTTCATTGACACAGCTCTCACCGGCCACATTTGTATGAACATAGCAGAGCGTATGATCGCCGATAAGTGATGGTGCGTAAAGCCTTAATATCCTCATCCTCATGCAGAATACCCCTTCTCAGCGGTCCATTCACCGCTCTTGCCGCCTGTTTTTTTCAACAGCCGAATGTCACGTATGACCATTCCCTTGTCAAGCCCCTTGCACATATCGTAAAAACAAAGAGCTGCAACCGAAACACCTGTCAATGCTTCCATTTCAACTCCGGTCACTTCGTTTGCCGTTGCCTTGCAGGTTATGCGGACCGACATGCTTTCACTTACGAGCTCACATTTCACGCTGACATTATCAAGCCTGATGTTATGGCATAACGGAACAAGTTCTGATGTCTTCTTTGCTCCAATTATCCCGGCAATCTCAGCTATGGGGAAAGGATCCCCCTTCTTTACATTGCCTGAGGAGACAGTTTGAAAAATAACATCCGGCAGGTCTATCCATCCCTCGGCCCATGCGGTACGGTTTGTGACGGGCTTCCCGCTTACGTCTACCAGAGTCGGACGTCCTTCTCTGTCAAAATGAGTGTATTCAGCCATATTCTCAGCCCCCGATACCAGACATATGAAGCTGACCGGTCCTTATGTCGTCCCAGCAGCGCGGTTTATTTATAATGCTTTCAATAATTATTTTTTTAACACCCTCAGTATCTCCACTGACAAGAAACGGCCGCAGAGATATCTCTGCGGCGCTGAAAAGGCAGAGCCGCAGATTTCCTGAAGCAGAGACCCTCAGTCTGTTGCAATTTGGACAAAAATGATTTGAAACAGCGGCTATTATGCCGATTGTATCTCCGCTTTTCTCGTTCCGGTAATAATTAGCCGGGCCATCCTCCGTAAAATGTCTGTTCTCCTGCAGCCAATGATCGGCTTCCGGAAGCATCTGCAATATTTCTCTGCCGCTTATGAAAGAACTCTTATTCCATACGCCATCCTCAAGAGGCATAAATTCTATGATCCTGAGGAGGAGCCCCTCTTCCTTTGAAAAACGCAGCAGATCTCCAATCTCGCCATCGTTGAATCCTCTGATGAGCACGGCGTTGAGCTTTATGTTTCTGATCCCGGCCTTTGATGCGGCCCTTATTCCTTCGATAACCGCATCAAGGCTACCCAATCTTGTGATAGATGCAAATTTTTCAGCATTGAGAGTATCAAGGCTTATGTTTAATGAATGTAATTTTATTTCCGCCAATGACTCGGCATACTGCCCCAACAAAGAACCGTTAGTGGTAAGTGCGATCTTTATTCCCGGTAATTGCTCCGTCAATTTGGTAAGAAACGGGACCAAATCCTTCCTCACAAGAGGCTCTCCGCCTGTGAATCTGAACTTACGGACGCCAAGATCCCATAAGGCCCCGCATAGCAGCGATATCTCCTCATAGCGCATGATATCACTGTGAGCCAGACATTTAACTCCTTCCGGCGGCATACAGTAAGTGCATCGG
The DNA here is from genome assembly GCA_021372895.1 of Synergistaceae bacterium. Taxonomy (NCBI): domain Bacteria; kingdom Thermotogati; phylum Synergistota; class Synergistia; order Synergistales; family Synergistaceae; species Synergistaceae bacterium. Next base: position 65,310 of record JAJFTP010000095.1, on the reverse strand, counting down.
AAATTACATCTGTCAGTCACGGATATGCGTACATAATTCAGACGCCGTCCGTAAGCGTCAATCAGCTCGGCCATCTGTATCCTCCCATTCTTTCGACTGTATTTCTCCACTCCTCATCCTTAAGACTGTCAAGCAACGCGGCAATAGTAGGGTGTCCCATGTGCTCAGCCGGTATGACAAGTTCGTAAGGTTCTTCTGCGATAGGGATGAAATCCAGGCCGAGAGCATCAGCCGCAGATTTTATTCCAAGCGTTGCATCTGCAAGACCTGTATATACTCTGTTTGCGGCTTCCATATGCGTTATACACTGCTGCTCATATCCCCTTATCTCCGAAGGAGGCTTCCCCATCTGCTTCAGGCAATGGTCAAAAAGCACTCGGGTGCCGGCACCCGGCTGTCTGTTTGCGAATATATAATCTCCTTTGCAGAAATCCTCAAAACTGTGTATGTTATTTGGATTTCCTGACTGTACGATTATACCCTGCGTGCGATAAAAGACCAGAAAACGCTTCCATCTGCGCCCGTCCGCAAAATGTTCAATGAATCTGTCGTTGTATGTTCCATCTCTTTCATCCAGAAGATGCGCAGCCGCGAGATGACACTCTCCCCTGCTCAGGGCGGCAAGCCCGCCCATGCTGCCAACAGCCCTGGAGACAAAATCTCCGCCCCTGCGTCTGATGGGTGTTACAAGAAGCTGTATTGCCGGGTCATCGGACCCTTGAAAAAGTATGCGTTTATCCAGATCCACATCACGCGTCATCCACACAGAGACATCGGTATCTTTTTCACATTCAAGCGCTGACGGCGCCAGAAGGGCAATCCCATCCGCTTCGGCCAAAGCCCATAGGACGCTTGCACCTGACGTGAGAGCCCAGCTGTATGTGTTGTCCCCCACTCTGGCAGTCTTGACTCTCAGCCATTCCTGGATACCTGCGGGAGATGAATGTTGGACCAGCAGTTTAGTATGCCATGTATCCCTGCATCCGACAGCATCTTTCAACAAGGTCCAGTAATCATTATTTTTGAATGAAAGAAGGTTCAGCAAAGGATAGACCAGACTCCATAGAACTACTGCCGTGGACATCGGGAATCCGGGAAGACATATTACAGGTTTACCTTCCACACTGGCAGCCATCGCAGGCCGCCCGGGCTTCATCCTGAGCCATCGGAAAAGTACTTCCCCTGTTTCTTCAAATACCTTCAGAGTGTGATCCCTGCGACCCTTGGCGGAACCGGCGCCCACCAGTACTATATCGTAATTTTTGACTCCATCTTCGACCTTTTTCTTAAGTATTTCCGCGTTGTCGGGAATGATCGGTGATATGTCGATATCAAACCCCCACTGCCTGAACGACGCTTTAATAAACATAGAATTACTCTCTGCCACTGTCCCTGATTTGGGTTTTGGATCCGAAAGCCAGCTTTCTTTCGATATTATCTCATCTCCCGTAGGAATAAAAAGCGTCCTTGGCTTGCGTATCACAGGAACTCTTTCGATAGCCGCGCACAGAAAGAGAGATATAAGCGCCGGAGAGACGATATCTCCTTCCCTCGCGATTATCTGCCCCGCCATCACATCTTCCCCGAGAGGACGCACATTTGCAGAAGGTGTAAGGGTCTTGAAAACAAAAAGCCTGTCTCCTTCTATTGATGAATCTTCAACCATCAGCACTGAATTTGCCCACGAAGGTATATCAGCACCTGTGTTCACCCATACATATTTATCAGGAAGAAGTGAGACAGGGGTCGCCTGCGACGCTGTTATAGTACAGGAGGCATCCATGGCATAGCCGTCCACAGCGGATGCGGCATAGTGCGGGACATTTCTTCTTGCTGTTATATCACAAGAAAGGACAAGCCCGAGAGAATCTGAAATATCTGCCTCTGTACCGAATTCTTTCTGCTTATCCTTGAAAGCAGCCTGAAGAAGCACCCATGCATCTTCAAGAGATATATGTTCAGGGTATTTGGTTACCATGTCCACACCTCCACGATATCTCCGGCTCTCATCGTTTCACGATCCTCAGGTATTCTGATCAGCCCGTCAGCTGACGTCAACCCGGATACATACCCTGATTTCGCAAGAAGAGGAGAGACCCTCCCATCAGCCTTTATACAACACGGAGTAAATTCCTCCGGGCCCGATCTGGCAGTCAGATCTTTTGCAAGCTCAAGAAATAACCTGTTTCCATGCGTTTCATTCTCCGCACCTATAAGCAGCAGCAAAAGAGGAATAAGAATGACATAAGCTGCCGTAAGGCAAGACAAAGGATGTCCGGGCAGACTCACGACAAGTTTCTTTTTATCATAACAGCCTGCTATAAGAGTCGGTTTGCCCGGCACTATATTTACACCACGGACAAGAAGTCCGGGCGAAGGCAATGATTCCAGCACTCTGGAGCAATGATCCCTGACGCCCACAGACGACCCTCCGCTCAAGACAAGCACGTCACAATCCGCAAGCTCATCAGCAACTCTTTTCTCAAAAAGTACGCCATCGTCGGAGACTATCCCGCGGTATTCCGAGGCAAATCCATAACGCTGCAGCATCGCGCACAAAGACAATCCATTGGCATCCCTTATACAACCTGGCGGCAACGGAGAAACCTCCACCGGTACGATCTCATCACCTGTGCTGAGTAGATTTATTCGAAGGTCCACCGTGGAGACCTTATTTATTCCAAGAGTCGCAAGCAGGCTGACAGAGCGGAAATCAACAATATCTCCTCTCCCGAGTATCTGTTCTCCGACTTTTATCTCTTCTCCGGCTTTTATAATATTTTCACCTGACTGCACGCCTTTGCGTACTTCGACCCAACCGCCCGTAAGACAAGTATCCTCAAGCATAACAACTGAATCCGTGCCCTCAGGCAAAACGCCTCCGGTCGGAATAGCCGCCGCTTCTCCGCTAGAAATAAGGACATCTGGAATTATTCCCATTGTAACTTCGCCGATCTTGTTCAGAAAGGTTGGCGTACCATATGTGGCCGCCGATACATCCGAACTCCGTACGGCATACCCATCACGCAGGCTTCTGGTATAAGGTGGATAAGGCATATCGGATAACTGTGCATTGGAAAGTCTTCTCCCTATTGAATTTTCCAGAGGGATCACACGGAGATTCGTATCCCAGGGAAAACAGAGAGATCCAGACACATATTCCAGTGCCTGTAGCCTTGGTGTCACCTCTTTTACAAAACCTGCCATAAACTCAGCTGCCTTTCATCGATTGAAAAAATTACTGCTTATTTTATTTCGACAAGATATACGGGATATCCCTTTTCCTGAAGTTTGGACGATATTTTCTGTGCATCATCTTTGTTATTCGCGCCTTTTACGCGAACCTTGTAAAAGGGTGCATTATTGAACACAGATTCAATCATATAAACATCATATCCTTGTTCTTTAGCTTTTTCAAAAATCTGTTGCGCATTGTTTTTAGATGAAAAACCGCCTATCTGTACATCCCAGCGCCCAGCCCCCTTTTCTTCTAAAGAAGCAGATGGCTGTTGCTTTACAGACGCCGGTTGAACTGTGCCTGTCTTGGCTGTATTCTGCTGAATTGTTGTTTTAGGCGGTATTTTTTCCTGTTTTATATCTGTCGGAATAGCTTTCGTTTCCTGTTTTACCTCTGACTTATTTGCATCAACAGGCTTTGCAATAACGACAGGGGAAGTTTTCTTCTCTTCTTTCTTTACGATCGTCTGCCCTGTTGGAGCCACCTCATTCTTTTTATCATCATTTGACCGAGGCTGCTCGGTCGCGATCTGATTTTCGATCGGCATCGATGCATCGTTCGGATCAAGAAAGAATAATTTAACACTGAAAAACAGAAGTGCTAAAGCCATAAGCGCTGCCAACGGCAATATAAACTGTCCAAAAGTAGCCATTGGCTTCCTTTCTTTGTAGTTGTGCGTTTTTCTTGTTACCATCCAATCCCACCCCTTTGCATAAGACTACCTGAGACTGTCTAATTCTAACAGTGTTTTGTCTCTGCTGGAATGTGCATTTTTATTTTTTTGTCCGGAGCTTATCTCTTTTGCCAGATTAATACTGTCAAAATATCCGTACCATGTAAGATCAAACTCAGTTTCGGCCTCTTTAGGGCTCGTAAATCTCATCTGCGGAGCTTTTTTGCCTATACTGCGGATCTCTGATGCAATTCTTCTGTATTTTTTACGTATTTCGGAAATCCCTACAAAAGGGGCTTTCATCCATTGGGTACCGGGTTTCGGTACAAACGGGTTTACAGATAATATAAGATTTTGCCCTGTTTCCTCAATTACGGAACTACAAAGTTTGCTGATGGCGGAAATATGTTCTTCATTTTCTTCCGGCAGACCAACCATAAAATAGAGTTTTACCTGATCAATGCCCATTGCTTTGGCAAGGGAAAGCTTTTCAAGTATCAGTTCATTTGTAAATTTTTTCCCGCAGGAAAACCTTAAATCGTCGCTTCCTGTCTCAGGTGCTACCGTTATGCTGTGTCGGCCTCCTCTGATAAGTGCGGCTAACATTTTTTCAGTCAACCGGTCAAGCCTCAAAGAAGCAAAAGAAACGTTCATGTTTTTTATCTCAAGATATTCAAGCAGCTGATCCATGTCGGCATAATCCCCGGCTTCAGGAGTAACAAGCCCTATCTTCTGCACGGATGTTATCTCAAGCACTTTGTCCAGCTCTTTTTTAATAGTCCCAAAACCGCGTGATCTCATTTTTCCAAAACATCCGGGTAGAGTACAGTAAGAACAGTTCCTTATGCAGCCTCTTTGGAGTTCCAAAAGCAACGAGTTCCCAAACACGCTCTTGGGCGTGACCCAGCTGTTGTACATAGGGTAGGTTGAATCAAGAGGCAGACACCTTCCTGTAATCCTCTTTGCCATGGTGCCCCCGCAGGAAAGATGAATTGGAGGTACAAGGATCGAAGGATGTCCCGCCAGCTCCTCCCATAATAATTTCCTGTCTCCGCCGGACATGTAGCGTCTCAGACAGTCGGTCATGTGCGGAAGTACATCCAGGGCATCCCCAAGTACGATAAAATCACATACGCCGGAGAGGATAAGCGGGTTTATATAAGTCATCGCCCCGCCTGCCCCAATCACCGGATAACCTCCGGCCGCCCTGTCAGCGGGCATAAGCGGGACATGTGCTCCGTGGAGCCACCTGAAGAAAACATCAGCTCCGGCCTCATACGACACTCCGGCAGTTATTATGGGGAATCGCTCCAGCAGCGTGTCAGCATCAACTGAGCGATAAGGTATGGGCTCCGCAAAAAAACGTTCAACCGCCACACCCGACTCTCTGAGGAGTCTGAAAACATAATGGATGCCAAGATTAGATGCCCCTATTGAATAATCCGCCGGATAAAACAAAGCCCAAGGGAGATCTCCACCCTTAGGCAGTCCTGTTGTCCATTTTTCATCGACACGATATTTTTCCCAACTCTGCCAAGCTGTTATTTTTCCTGTCGATGCACCGGGCCTTTCTCTAATATTCAGGATTTACGCCTCCGTCTGATATAGGCGGGAATATCATATTGGTCAACAGGAACACCGCTGCCCTTAAAGAGATCTTCCTCTGCCGAGGTCATCGGCTGAGAAATTGCCGCGCGAGGCTGCTTTATCACAGCAACACCCTGATCAAAAGAGGATTTTTTTATAACATGGCGAGCCTCGCTCTCAAATGTCGGCTCCTCTCCCCTTATGTCTTGTATGACTTCTGATGATACCGGCGGCTTTTCTGCCTTTATTACCGGACGGAAAACCTGTCCTGCTGTAGTATTGTGCGTGACACCAGATGATTTTCCGGACGTAAACATGTTTAAATTCTTGACAGCAGAAATATTAAGATTGCTGTTTGTAATTATAGGTACATCAGGAATTGTTTTGTCCTGTTTATTTATGTCAGAAGAGTCAAAACCGGTTGCTATGACCGTAATCTGAATAGAATCCTCCATCTCTGGGTCAAAAAGATGCCCCCAGATAATAAATGCATCTTCATCTGCCGCCTCTGTTATTATTCTGGTAGCCTCTTCAACCTCGTGGATCCCTACGTTTGCCCCGCCTGTGATGTTAAAAAGTATTCCCTTTGCACCGCTCATCCTGGTCTCCATCAGAGGACTGTTTATAGCATTGTAGGCTGCAGTGGCAGCGCGTTTTTCTCCGTAGCCCTCTCCTATTCCCATAATTGCCGTCCCGGCGTTCGACATTATCGTCTTAACGTCGGCAAAGTCAACATTTACCAGTCCAGGGCGCAGTATAAGGTCTGTTACCCCCTGCACTGCCTGATGGAGGACTCCGTCCGCAAGACGGAACGCATCATTTATTGAAGTTTTTTTATCAGTAATGCTCAGCAGCCTGTCGTTCGGAATGACAATAAGTGCGTCCACTTTATCCCTGAGCTGTATTATGCCTGATTCTGCCTGAGCTATACGTCTCCTGCCCTCAAACATGAACGGCCGTGTGACGACCGCAACAACGAGCGAACCGGCATCCCTTGCCAGAGATGCAATCACCGGTGCCGCTCCGGTCCCGGTACCGCCGCCCATTCCGGCAGCTATAAAGACCATATCTGCTCCTTCAATTGCCGCACGGATTTCCTCCCTGGATTCCTGTGCCGATTTACAGCCGATCTCAGGGTCAGATCCGGCCCCCAGACCCTTTGTAAGCTCTTTGCCAAGTATGATCCTCGAGGGGGCCTCTGACAGCTCCAGATGCGCCACATCCGTATTCGCAGCAATAAACTCCACACCGCATATGCCGCCCCTGATTATATGGTTAAGGGCATTGTTTCCGGCACCGCCTACTCCTATGACCTTTATGATTTCCCTTGTGGGATAGTTTGATTTATCAAGCTGGAATATTTCTGACATCTCAGGCATAACTGCCTCCCTCCTAATTCTTCGGGAATTATAAATCAAAACAAATCACGAAATATTTTTTTAAGACTGCCGAAAGGATCGAAGCCGCTGCCGGGAATTTTATCTTTTGTCTGGATCGGTATTCCCCTATCGGGTATTATCGACTGCCTGGCGCCGACGGCATCATTGCCGTTTTTCATAATGAGCGGATTATCAAGGTAACGGAACGGATCCCTTTCCCTTTCTATTATATATCGGATAATCCCGGCAGCAGATGAATATTCCTGCGTGTTCCTCCCCGGCGGCATACGTCCGGCATCTATGGGGACAGACACGCGCGCCGGAAGATCCATCATATCCAGCAGAAATGCATCTATGCCCTCAGTTTTGGAAACACCTCCTGTAAGTATGATCCCGGCAGGCAGCATTGAAATATCGGCTGCTTTTATCTCAGGCCTTACAAGGACGTCAAAAAGTTCCTCTAACCGGCATCTGACAATTTCGTACAGGTCAAGTTTTGAGAGTCTATAGTTTCGTGTGTTGTAGACAAAATCAATTATTTCTTCTGCATCCTCGGGGGCTGTAAAGACAGATACCTCTCTTTTTAATTCTTCTGCCTTATTTAGCGGGAGTTTAAGAACATTGCCGACATCATTCGTGATATGATCTCCGCCGACCGAAATAAGGCCAAGGTGTTTCGGCCTCCCATCTGAGAATACGGCAACGCCGGTCGTGCCGCCCCCGATATCTATCACAGCCGCACCGGCAAGGGCCTCTTCCGGAGAAAGAACTCCGAGCGCCGCAGCCAGTGGCTTTATAATAAGCCCTGAAACATCAAGACCGGCCTTGTCGACACAGTTCAGCACATTCTGAATGGTAGCAGTAGGGACTATAACGGACTGTAGCTGTATATCAAGTCTCATCGCCGTCATGCCGAGAGGATCATCTATCCCGACATTACCATCAAGTGAATATTCGACCGGTATCGTATGCAGAATGCTTTGATTAGCAGGGACAGCCACATCTGCCTGAGCAGCTTCAATCACACGTTCAATGTCAAGCTGCATTACCGGCCGCGGGCTGCGCCCAAGAGAAACCATGCCCTTAGAGCGTATACTTGTCACTTCTCCCCCCCCGAAAGCGACAGTTACCTCCGTTATGTCCTGACCAACCATGTTTTGTGCATCGTTGACGGCCTGCTTAACCGAACGAACGGCCTGATCAAGGTTCACAATGAGACCTTTTCTTATCCCGTTTGAGGGAGCCTGACCGACTCCGATAATCTGAGCTTCGTCGCTGCCCTGCTCACGCTCTGCAACCACAACTGTGACTTTGCTCGTACCAAGATCGAGGCCCGCAAGCAGTTCTGGTTCTTTTTCTGCCAAATAACCTGAGGCTTTCTTAAACAAGCAAATAGCCCCCTCTTCTAATAAGATTTAATAATATGGTGTCTATTCTACCTTATTTTTGACTAAAATCTTATCCTTGTATGTCGTATCTATGGATATTCCTGGCGGGATCTTCTTTGGATCCTGATATATTTTTTTTACGGCAAGGGCTGACGCATGCCATTCCGCAGGGTCATCAGTAAAAAGCATGTCTACGCCGCTTTCTCCGACCTGATTATAAAATATAAGCCGCACAACGGGCTGGCCCTCCTTGACTCCTGCCTGGATAAATTTAACACTGTGACTCCATCCGATGGAGTTGAGATTTTCATACCATTTCAATATTCGCGGGATCGGAAGGCTCGAAGACAATACGTTGCCATGATCCGCAGTCAGATCGATCGGAGTTATTCTGTCACTGCCCCAGGAAAGGATCGGGAGTGAGCGCACTGCTTCTTCGGGGACAAACTTATTTTCTACAAGAGAAGCCTGCCACACCTTGCCTCCTGTCGAGACATACCAGAATCTGCCGCCCCAGTACATCATAAAAGCAGGTTTCAGGGGAAAAACTTTCATTGTGACCCTGCCCCAGCCGGACAGAAATAATTTGATATCCACAGGATAATATTTTTCAATGAGTCCTTCATAGCTGCCTCTTAAAACCCAGAAAAAAGGCCAGCATCGTTCCTGTGCAGAAGAAAGAGTGCCCCAGATGGCATGCTGCGGCAGTATACCCTGCGGGGAGACTTCAATGTCCCGGAGCCTGAAGACGGCATACCTTGACTCTACAGCAATCAGAGACCCGGCCACAAGTGCAGCCAGGATCAGGCAGATTTTGATTTTATTCTTAGCTTTTCTCGAAATCCCCGAAAAAATGAATTTCATAATCAAGCCCTACCCCATATTGTGAATAAACACGTTCCCTGCATCGCTCACTGAGCGTAAAAATATCCCGGGCAGTTGCATCGCCCTTATTTACTATAAAATTAGCATGAATTTCAGATACAACTGCGCCGCCAATACTGATCCCTTTACATCCGGCGCCATCCAGCAACCGGCCGGCGCTGTCCCCTGGGGGGTTTTTAAAGACACAGCCGGCGGTTTTTTTGCCAAGCGGCTGCCCCTTTTTCATCTCGGCAAAATATTTCATACGTTCGAATATGACATTTTGCGATGCCTTGCTAAGTTTAAGAGTACATTTTGTAATGAAGAGCGTCTTTTCTCTGTCACATGGACATTCGCGATAATTCCAGTTCAAATCTTTTTCGGTCAGTATGCTTATGTTGCCGTCATAATCAACGGTGTCAAGTATTTTAACCAGAGGGGAAAACCCTTCGCCTTGGGCTCCTGCATTACCCCAAAGCGCCCCCCCGACGCTCCCCGGAATACCGGTCAGGAATTCCAGGCCTCCCCATCCATTCTTGATGGCAAGCTCCTGCAGTTTTCTGACAGAAAATCCGGACTCAACTTCAATCTGAACGATGCCATCTGAAGTTACTTCTTTTATATATATCCCATTGAGATATCCGGTATACAGAACCACTGCCTGTAAATGTCCGTCATTTACAAGAATATTAGAGCCTCCTCCAAGTATATAAAGCCTCTCTCCTCCGCGCAGAGCAGATAGGAGGATGTCATGTGCATCCTTAATTGAGCGGGGTGATGCAAAAAAAGAACAGCATCCCCCGACATTCCATGTATTGAGCTCGCGCAGCGGATAATTTTTAAGCAAGTTGATCTTTTTCTGCCGATGATCTCATTTCGGCCAGCGTCCTGCATATCTTCCTGCCAAGGGTCCCGACACTGCCGGCCCCTATCGTCAGGATAATATCGCCATCCCTTGCATTTATACAAACAGATTTCACCAGATCATCAAAATTTCCTGAGAGTTCATAATTGGCTCTGTTATTCTCGGAGACTGCGTCAAATATCATTTGTGAGGAGACTCCATCTATAGGGACCTCGTCAGATCCGTATATGGGCAAAATAAACGCACTGTCCGCAAGCGAGAGTACGTCGGCGAACTCCTTGTAGAGTGCCGCGGTCCGGCTGAAACGGTGAGGCTGGAATATGGTAACTAACCGCCTATCCGGAAATATCTTACGTATAGTGCTTAGAGTCGCGCATATCTCGTTGGGGTGATGACCATAGTCATCATATACTAAAATATCACCGACTTCACCCATCTTCTGCAGCCTGCGTTTCGCGCCCTTGAACGTGGCAAGTGCTTTTTTTACCTCTGATAAAAGAATACCCATCTCAGAAGAAGCTGCGCAGGCTGCAAGAGAGTTGAGCACATTATGCTCTCCAGAAACCACCAAGGATATCCTGTCCAGTTTTTTCCCGTTATAGTTAATGGCGTAAGAAACCCCCCCGCCAACGCTGTGCTGGACTTCAGTTGCACCCCAGTTCCAGCCTGAACCCCAGCCATAAGTGACGATGCCTTCCTTTAAGCGATATTCCCTGCATAGCTTGTTGACTCCCGCATCCTCCATGCAGAGTATGCTCTTTCCTCCGTCTTTTCTGTTGGATAGAAACTCGGCAAAAGCGTCAGTGACAGATTTAAATGTTATATAGTGATCCCTGTGATCCCAATCGATATTAGTGATTACCGCTATTTCCGGATGAAAACATACAAAAGAACGATCGCTCTCGTCAAGCTCCGCTACCATAAATTCACCGGTGCCAATTTTTGCGTTCGTCCCTATATCTGAAAGTTCTCCGCCGATAGCGACAGTTGGATCCATTCCAGCCATTTCCCCAATAAGAGATATCATCGAAGAAGTGGTAGTTTTGCCATGTGTTCCGGCTATGCCTACTCCGCGTCTTGCGTTGAAGATAAGGCTAAGGACTTCCGCCCTGCGGGCAACTGTAATGCCATGCTGCCACGCATTCAATATCTCTGGGTGGTCATTAGGGATGGCGCTCGAATAGACCAGTATGTCAGGCATAAAATCCTCAATATGCTTTGCCTCGTGTCCCATAGCTATAGGAATATTATGAAGATTCAAATTTTTAAAATAAGAGGTCTGTATCATATCACAACCCGAGACCTCCGCCCCGATCTGGTCAAGCAGGATAGCCAGACCGCTCATCCCCGCGCCGCCGATACCCATAAGGTGGATTTTTTTAGTTCTAAGATCAATATCTGCTTCCAGTGGCAAAACAAGCGCCCCTTTCAAAAATGGGAAGAAAGTGCCAGCCATAAATCCTCGCAAATTCGCCCCGCGTTATTATACCGTTTAAATGTCGAACTTTCCTGCTGTCCTTTAAAAATAGAATACAGCGACAGCAGTTTCTTGGAAAAATCTTCAGCAGAGCCATTTCCATCCCACATTATGGCTCTGTTTTCGGCAATAAATGCAACTGCATTGTGGTATTGGTGATCGTCAGCGGCACCGCGCCAAGGTATGACAACAGACGGGATATCCATAACACCGACTTCAGTCAGAGTTGAACCCCCTGCCCTTATTACAGCCATATCTGCGATGCTGTATAGGAGCCCTGCATTCCATGTCTTTGGCAGCAAATAGACATTGTCTGCCGCCATTTCATTTTTCTCCGCAACGGCAGGTATAACGAAGCTCCAATCCTTGAACATCTCCATACCTGCGACATCGCAAATCATCTTTTTTACCGGCTGGCTTCCAAGGGATCCGGTCAATACCATAACCTTCGGCCCATCCGGCATTTTTTCCGAAAGCATAAGCGTGCGCCAGGCAGTATCCTGATCAAGTCTCTCAAACTCTCTAACAGGCACACCGATTCTTGTGTATTCCCCGGTGCGCAAAGGAGGACACTCGCTCCAACCGGTAAATATATCGACATTCAGTTTTGACGCGATCCGGGTAACCTTCCCGGCATATGCATTCTGTTCGTGCATGACAACCGGTATTTTCAGCATACGGCAGACGAACAGCAACGGGAGTGAAACATACCCGCCAAATAACATACAGCAGTCCGGCGAAGAATTTTTTATTATTTTGCTTGCGTTGTACAGAGCCGGAAACAGAGAACCTGCACGTTTGGTTCTTTTCAGCAACCCGCTTCCAGAGAAAGGGGAGCCGTCCACAGGCAGCCTGTTTGGGATAATATTGGCAGATTTGTATATCTCGAGTTCCAGTGGGCGCATCCCGCAGACGTAATCAACATGGACATCCGGCTTGTGTTTGCCAAGCCACTGTCCGAATGAAATTGCCGGCCATATATGCCCCCCTGTGCCGCCTGCCGCAAGAAGAAGTTTCTTAACCATCTTCTTATATTTCCCCCAGATAACTTTCTTTTTCAAGCCTTAAAAGTATACCCAACCTTGACCACATAGTCAGCAGCGATGTACCGCCATAGCTTATAAACGGCAGAGGCATACCGGTCAGGGGCATGAGCTTCGTAACTCCTGCAACGTTTATAACAAGCGGGATAACCACGGTAAGCGTTATCCCCCATGTCAGAGATGATTTGAATCCATCTGAGGTCCTGTAATAGATACTACGAGCCTGTGAGATCCAGAACGCAAACAGAGCCAAGACTCCCAGTGTGCCGACAAGACCAAGTTCCTCCCCTATTGCGGCATAGATAAAATCTGTATACGCGGCAGGCAGATAATTAAGCTTCTGAAATCCATGACCAAGGCCTGCACCCCAGAAACCTCCGTTAGAAAATGCTATCAGCCCCTGTATGGCCTGAAACCCCTTATCAAGAGGGTCTGTCCACGGATCAAGAAATGCGGTTACCCTGCGCATACGATAAGGTTCAAAAAAAATAAGCACAGGAAAAACGATCCCTCCGAGAAGACCTCCTGCCATTATAGGCCACTTCCAGCCTATCCTCTCCACATACATACCCATTGACACAAGAAATATCAGTATAGTAGTACCCAGGTCCGGTTGGATCAACAGCGGGATCGATGCGGAAACAACCAGAACAATGGTCGATATGAACGTGTTTGCCGGATCCTTTTCTCCCCGGGATAAAATTTTTGCAAGATGAAACGCCATAGCCAGGCATAAAAGCTCCCCGGGCTGTATTGAAACAGAGACGCTCGGGATGTGTATCCACCTTCTTGCACCGCCAACCTCCACACCGATACCCGGAACAAGAGGGAGCCATGTAATTATCCACGTCATAATCAGTATTGGGCCGCTCAGTTTTTCCCAGATCCGAAGCGGTATGGTATACATCACCAACATTCCGCATATTGCAATCAGAAGCCACTGCATCTGTTTTATGCCCATCTGGAATGGAGTGCCTGTATAGATGAAAGAATTTGGGCTGGTAGTGGATGTGATCATGAGAATGCCTATTCCGCTCAATATGAGCGGAATAACCCAAAGCAGCGGATTTATGCGGAACAATTTAGCCCCGATCCGTGGTTCCTCCGTTTTTTGCATTGTATTAGGTTTCTCTTTCAATTATTGTTTTCACAATTCTACAGAAATGATCGCCGCGGTCACCGTAGTTCGGATACATATCCCAGCTGGTACACGCCGGAGAAAGAAGGACCATATCCCCGTCGGATGCATTTAGGTATGCAGATTCAACTGCTTCCTCCATAGTTGAAACGGTCGTATATGATATGTATCCTACGCTTTCAAGCGCAGAGGCGATCTTTTCTTTCTCCTCTCCCAGCAGCACGGCAAATCCAGCGTACTTTGTCACCGCTTCCGCAAGCGGCGAATAATCTTCGCCCTTGCCCTGACCGCCAAGGATAATTATTTTATTGCCGGGCAGAGAGTTCATTGCGGTTACAGTTGCCGCAACATTGGTACCTTTGGAATCATCTACGAATGTGACGCCCCTTACCTCGCCTACAAATGCGCACCTGTGCCTTGGCGGTTCATATGCGGAAAGTATTTCTGCCGATACGTTCCCTATATTGAACAAAGACAGCACTGCAGTGGCCATAGCCGTATTTTCAAGGTTATGGATACCAAGCAACTTTACATCAGAAAAATCAAACAATCTGCGCATAAGCGCATGACCGCCTCCGCTTAAAAATGCGCTGCGGGTATTGCTATCCATATATATTCCCGGCCTGTGTTCTATTGGCATCTCCCAGCTCAGTGGAAATGACAGGACAGGCCCCACATTGAGGACATCTGCATCCCTTTTCTGGAAAATAGCAGATCCTCCTTCATAAAGACTCTTTATAATTTTTGCCTTTGCTTCCACATATTTCTCATATGAACCATGCCAATTTATGTGATCGGGAGCGAGGTTTGTCACAACAGCAACATCACAGCGGAATTTTTCCGCCCAATAAAGCTGAAAGCTGCTCAGTTCAAGCACAATGAAATCATATTCTCCCTCTGCCGCTTTAGCTACAGGATTACCGATATTTCCCGCTGTGATAGCATTATAGCCCATCTTACCCAGCAGATAACCTATCATAGAGGTGGTAGTTGTCTTCCCGTTGCTTCCTGTGACGGCGATTATCATTCCTGAAAGATAAGGGTGAACAAAATCAAGCTCACCTACAAGCGGGATCCCCCGCAGGACAGCCTCTTTAAGTATTGGGATCTCAGGCGATATTCCGGAACTTATAACTATTTCGTCCGCATCAAGGAGCTTTTCTGTGTTGCCGCAAGCCTCCCATATTATGCCGGCCGCTTTAAAATCATTTTCTGTCTCCGCTGGGAGTTCCTTGGAATCAGACACAAAAACAGAGGCACCAAGTTTTTGGGCAAGTTCTGCGAGTGCTTTGCCGCTCACTCCGGCGCCTATTACCGATATTTTTTTATTATCAAGCTCATTTCCAACCATCATGCGGTTAAGCCCCCAAATAACGATCCGTCAAATGCAAACAGATATTTTATACCCAAAACACCAATAAAAAAAGGAGGACCATGCAGAGACACATGCCTGCAATATGTACTATCCAGAAACGTGTCACAATTTGTGTCTCTTTCCATCCAAGCATCTCAAAATGATGATGCACCGGACTCATTAAAAAAATTTTTTTCTTAAATTTGCGGATAGCTATTATCTGTATAGCAACAGAAATTATTTCGACCCCGAATATAAAGCCGAGAGGAATTATAAGAAGCAGAAATCCTGAATACACACAGAGTGAAAGCAAAAGCCCTGCAAAAAAATGCGCGCCCACATCGCCCATGAAGACACTTGCAGGATTTGCGTTATGCCATAGAAACCCCAGACAGATACCGCAGGCTGATGCTATTGTCATAGTTACGGCAGGCTCTCCTCCAAGGAAAACAAGGGCCCCTGCAAAGGATATGAAAGAGCAGCCTGCAGCAAGACCGTCCAGGCCATCTGTTACATTTACAGCGTTCTGAAGACCGATACCGGCAAAAGCAACAAGAACTACAGCAGCTATACGGTTAATTACAAACCCCGGCAA
Source organism: Synergistaceae bacterium (assembly GCA_021372895.1). Classification (NCBI taxonomy): domain Bacteria; kingdom Thermotogati; phylum Synergistota; class Synergistia; order Synergistales; family Synergistaceae; species Synergistaceae bacterium. Next base: position 49,709 of record JAJFTP010000095.1, on the reverse strand, counting down.
CAGTTCAAGAGATCCTGGAACTGCCCAGACAGCCCATGGTATTGTGACAGCGGCCTGCAGCAGGAGTTTTTCCATGCTCTTCAAGCCATCACTTGAATGCCTGCTGTATTTGAGCCAATCGTCAAGAAATCCTACCGCAGCAGCAAGAACAGGATACGTGACGATCCTCACGGCAGCTTCAAAAGATATACTTTTATCAATATAGCCTGCGGCACAGAGAGACAGCACCAATACCGGGATAAAGACTATGCCGCCCATAGTAGGTGTGCCCATCTTTGTTTTCTCATGCCAGCTCGGACCATAAAGTTTGGTCACCTGTTCTATCTTTAAACCGTGCATCTTTGCCATCCAGATACTCTGAAGAAATATCTCGGTCAGCATAGACATGAGAAAGATCAAAACAAATTCAATAAACATCGGGTCCCTCCGTGAGCAGGGCAACCAACCTCTTGAGCCCATAAGAATTTGAGCCCTTTATAAGAATCACGCCATCTGAAATTCTGCATGCCGCGACCTTTTCCATTATCTCCTCAAACGTTCTGGATCGTTCGGTATTTGCAGGCAGCAGAAGCGATCCCGCATACCATTCATCCCCGAGGAGAAACACTTTTTCAAACCCGATAAGTTTGTCGAGCATCTTCTGATGCCAGAATGCTGAGTCCTCCCCCAGTTCCTTCATTCCGCCCAGCACTGCGTACATTTTGTATTTCTGCGCTCCCGCAATACCAAGCGCATTATCTATCGCGGCGCCCATGGAACTTGGATTGGCATTATACGATTCATCGATGACCCATGAATTATTTTTCAGCTTTTTACATATGCCTCTGCCGGCGATAGGCTTTGATCCGGCAAGCGATGCTCTTATATCTTCCTCCGAGATACCGAAATATTTCCCTGCCGCATAAGCGTAACCCATATTATAAGCATGATGCATGCCGAAAAGAGGCGCTTCTGCAGTGAAAAATCCGTCCTTGCTTGAAAAATCAGCGACAGTCCTTCCTCCGCTACTCCCCAGTGATACATTGACACCTATAATTCTAATATCCGCATTTTTCCTTTTTCCAACAGTGATTTTTAAAATATTATTAAAATTATAAGACATATATTCATTCAAGATGAAATTATCAGCATTATAAATAATACCTGTCAGTTTTGCGGAACTGCATATCTCAAGCTTTGCCCGCAATACTCCCTCTAAATTCCCAAAACCTTCAAGATGTGCGGGTGCGACCTCTGTGATTATTACAAAATCAGGCGGGAACAACGAAACCATCTCACTTATCTCCCCGAAATGGTTAGTGCCAAGTTCAAGTACCAGAATATCAGTATCCTCAGACATTGCCAGTATTGTCAGGCTGCACCCTATGACAGTATTGAAGCTTCTTATTGCGCTGTGGACCTTATACCTGCGTTTCAGCACAGATACTACCAGCTCTCTGGTTGTAGTCTTTCCCACACTGCCGGTGATGCCTATGACTTTTGGATCCTGCACCTCAAGATACATCTGTGCTATCCTTACAAGAGCAGAAGATGTGTCGGGAACCGCAACAACAGATACCCCACTGAAACCGGGACACTCATGGCTCAGCCTCTCCATCTCAGAGAGGTTCACAAGGAGAAGTCTTGCTCCTCTGTCTATGGCCTGACGGACAAACATATGCCCGTCAACATTGGCACCTTTCAAAGCAACGAAAGCGTCCCCCGGAGCGATATCCCTGCTGTCGCTCTTCCATACGCGGCATATCTGTGTATCAGGGCCATAGAGACTGCTCCCGCACCATCCGGCAGCCTCAGATGCCATTACCGCATGCTTCATTGCATCACCTCCCTGCTGTTCAAACGGCACCACTCAAGCATTATATTCTTATCCTGGAACGTAATGGGACCATCTTTTAATATCTGATAGCATTCAGGCCCCTTGCCCGCAAGAAGTAAAATATCGTCAGGCGTGATACAGTTCAACCCTTCATATATAGCAGATTCACGGTCCAATATCACTTTATAGTCAGTTGAATGTTTCTTGGCTCCTGCCTCTACCTCGGATGCGATAACAAATGGGTCTTCGCTTCTCGGGTTGTCAGAGGTTATTATTACTCCATCGGCAAGTCTCGCCGCTACTTCACCCATTAAAGGACGTTTTGACTTGTCGCTCTCACCGCTTGCCCCAAAAGCGACATAAAGTTTTCCCCTGCAAACAGAACGCAGTGCGGTAAGAATTTTTTCAAGCCCATCCGGGTTGTGCGCGAAATCTATCACGCATGTCCCCACTCCATTTATCATATAGTGTTCAAGTCTCCCTGGCACCCGCTTTATCTTAACTAAGCCATTAAGAGCCTCCTCTTCGCCGATGCCAAGGGTCCAGGCAAGGGAGATGGCCTGCAGCGCATTCATCACGTTATGCTCGCCCAGAAGCGGCAATCTGAATGTTTCGGCGATACCAGAATACGGCGTTTTGATTTCCACATCCATTCCTTCCGTAGAAGCCCCTTTTACAGCCGCAAAAAACATGGCATCCCTGTTCTTCATGCTATAGCCGACAGCTCTGCTGCCAAGCTCTTTAAAGAGCCTGGCCCCGTATATGTCGTCAATATTTACAGTAACGCGCCAGTTGCCACGCATATAGCTGTCAAGCAGTGTCTTCTTCGCCTTAAAATAGGATTCCATGTCACCGTGATAATTAAGATGATCCACTGTCAAGTTAGTAAAGCCTGCCATGTCGTAAAGCACCCCCTCCAGTCGCCCTTGCACTATCGAATGGGAGGATGCCTCCATAACACAAGCCCTGCAGTCATTGCGAACCATCCTGTAAAGCCAGTGCTGCAGGTCCGAGCCTTCCGGGGTCGTGTGCTCGGCATCTTCGGATAAATTACCGTCATTGCAACATACAGTGCCAAGCATTCCTGTCTTTATGCCTGCATTCTCGAGTATGGATCTGGTCATAAAGACAGACGTCGTCTTCCCGTTAGTGCCGGTGACTGCAATCATAATAAGTTTCGAAAGGGGGCTCTCATATAGCAGGGACGCGACCTTCCCCATGTTACGGCGTACATCGCGACAAATTATCTGTGGCACATCTATACCGAGAGGACGTTCGCAAAGAAGTGCCGATGCGCCGGAGACAACGGCACCTGCCGCGTAATCGTGGCCATCGCTGTGTTCTCCTGTTACGCATGCAAATAACGTACCCGGCTCCGACATCTTGCTGTCGGAAACTAATTTTACAATCTCAATTTTCTCTAATTCGATATCAGAGACCGTTGTGTAAATCTTCACATCCAGAGCGTTTTTTTCCAGTAGAGCCAGCAACTTGTTCAACTTCATGCGAAACACCCCTCTGGCGATACATCGGCCTTGTTTTTAGCTTCAAAATTAAACAACATTACACATAAAACCTGCTGTATATATAAATGGTTTTCTTCCCCGCACTTTCGGCCTTTTATGGCCTGGTGACAACCATTAGATGACCTGTTTATTATTAAGGCGGCACCAGTCCAGCATTATATTTTTATCAAGAAACGGTATAGGACCGTCTTTTAATATCTGATAGCGTTCCGGTCCTTTCCCTGCAATGAGCAGTACATCATCCGGCTTCAGGCTGTTCAGACCTTCATATATTGCAGTCCTGCGGTCCACTATGACCTTATATTCCGTCGAATGTCTTTTCGCGCCAGATTCTATCTCAGACGCAATAATATCAGGATCTTCGCTTCTAGGATTGTCAGAAGTTATTATTACGCTGTCGGCAAGCCTTGTCGCTATCTCTCCCATCAGCGGACGTTTCGTTTTATCCCTGTCGCCGCCCGCACCAAATACGACATACAGTTTCCCCCTGCATACGGGACGCAGGGCTGTCAGGACTTTCTCGAGCCCGTCAGGGCTGTGTGCGAAATCTATCACACATGAGCCTGATCCATTTATAAGGTAACGCTCCAATCTACCTGGTATCTGCCCCATTTTAAGCAACCCATCAAGCGCCGTCTCTTTGCTTACACCGAGGGTCCACGCAAGGGAAAGAGCCTGAAGCGCGTTCAGGATATTGTACTCACCAAGAAGCGGCAGCCTGATAAATTCCATGGCATCAGAATCAGGTATCTTGATTTTTACATCCATACCTTCTATTGATGTACCTGTTACTGCTGCAAAAAAATGTGCACTGCTGTCTTTTATGCTGAACCCAACAGCACGGTTGCCAAGCTCTTTGAAAAGCCTCGCTCCATACGCGTCGTCTATATTCACTGCGGCACGCCAGTTATTGCGCATATAACAGTCGAACAGGGTTTTTTTGGCAAGAAAATAGGACTCCATATCTCCGTGATAATCAAGATGGTCGACACTCAGATTAGTGAAACCCGCCCTGTCATATAAAGCCCCTTCAATGCGCCCCTGTACGATCGCATGCGAGGAGGTCTCCATAACGCAGGCATCGCAGCCATTGTTGACCATCCTGTAAAGCCAGTACTGGAGATCTGAACCCTCAGGCGTTGTATGCTCCGCATCCTCAAGGACATCTCCGTCGTCGTAGTATACGGTGCCAAGCAACCCTGTTTTTATTCCTGCATTTTCAAGTATTGATTTTGTCATAAAGGTTGAGGTCGTTTTCCCGTTGGTGCCGGTTATCGCGATCATAGTCAGCTTCGAAAGCGGGGCCCCATATAAAATGGACGCTACGACCCCCATGCTGCGCCGCACGTCGGCGCAGATTATCTGGGGCACAGGAATGTCAAGCTGACGCTGGCATAGAAGCGCAGATGCCCCATCCTCTACGGCTTTTGCAGCGTAATGATGCCCATCTATGTGTTCTCCCTCCACACACGCAAAAAGTGAATCATTTACAATCTTTCTGCTATCGGAAACAACCTTTGTTATCTCAGGATCAAAGGCACACATTCCCTCCGGGGTATATACCCTGATGTCCAGCGAACTGTTCTGAAGTAAGGCTATTAATCTGTTGAACTTCACCTGCGGGCACCTCCAAGCTAATTTTGTATTTCTCCGGGAGCGATGTCGATTATATCTTCAACTATGGATTTGAACAAAGGTGCGGACAGCTGCCCCCCATAATATTTTGCTCCTTTTGGTTCTCCTATGCTTATCAGCATTACATATCTTGGCTTTTCTGCCGGCCAGAATCCGACAAAGGAGGCAACATAATGTCCTTTGGAATATTCGCCGCCTGAGGATATCTGTGCGGTGCCGGTCTTTCCTGCGATAGATGTCTTCTGCGAAAAAGCGCCCTTACCACCGCCATCGCTTACAACCATCTTCATTGCGCTTCTGATAAAGCTCGCTGTCTGTTTTGAAATTGGCTGATATCTGACCCTCCTGCAGCCTTTGTGTATCAACTTACCATTACTGTCCCGCACTTCGTCGATAATATATGGTTTAAGCAGAAATCCGCCGTTGGCGATGCTGGCAATCGCCATTACCTCCTGCAGCGGAGTGACCGCTATCCCCTGCCCGATAAAGACATTCGCTGGAACTATGCCCAACCATTCTTCCGGGGATTTTATCAGGCCCAATTCCTCACCGGATATCTCCACTTCTGTTTTTTCACCGAAACCAAACTGCTTCAGCATTCCATATGCCTGATGTTTCGGAACACCCATAGACATCATCGACATCGCGATGTTGCATGAATTCATAAGGACATGTGTCAGGTCCTGTATTCCATGTGCTTTCCTATTTACGTCGCTTATAGTTTTATCCGCAATATGTATAGTCCCTGTACAATTGAAGCGGCTGCTGCCCGATACGGATCCCGTCTCCATGGCAATGGCCATCGTTACAGGTTTGAATATCGACCCTGGCTCAAATACCCGCCCCACTACATTATTTCTTAACGCTTCCTTGTTTCTTAAATTTTTTCTGTTGTTAGGGTCAACAGCTGGATAACTTGCAAGGGCAACGATGGCCCCCGTCGAAGGATCTACGCATACACCGGCAGCCCATCCTGCTCCGGCTGCCTTGGCTCCTTCTATAAGCCGCCACTCTATGATCTGCTGAATCCGCGAATCTAATGTAAGCTTTATAGAACCGGAGGTATTCTTAACTATGCCGGATCTGCCTCCCATAATATCCAAAGTGGCCCCCTTTGAATCCCTGGTAAGGAACCTTGTCCTGGGAGGGGAAAAAAGTATGTGATTCCAAGCCAGCTCCACTCCTGCCAGCCCATAGTCATCTATGTCACAGAAGCCGAGAATATGAAACGCTAACTGCCCGTGCGGATAAACCCTTATTTTCTCACTTAAAGTATATAGACCTGGAATCTTTTTAGCCGCCAGTAAATCCGCCTTCTCTTTTGTGATATTTCTCGCTACCCAATAGAAGCGGCCGGGAAGTTGTTTAGAGAACCTCTTGGCAACTTTATCCCCAAAAAATGGTCTGAGGTCATCGGCGTTATTTGGATCCCAATACTTAGGGTCTATAAAAAAACTAGTGGCAGGGACAGAAACTGCGAGGGGTATCCCATTCCGGTCTTCTATATCTCCCCTTGAAGCACTGACTGCCACATTTGCCCAATACTGTTTCTGAGATTGCCTTACGATCCTGCCGTCCGGCTTTAGCTGTATATATGCCGTACCAAATGCAAGGACCGCGAGGATCAGATATACGGCATACCATACTGACTTGGAACGCCGGCATTCTTCCGGCTCATATTTTCTAATTCTTGGCATGTGCCACCCTTACAAAAGGATTAAAGTAATCCAGAAAGCCAGTCTTTTCTTCAACTCCGGCAGGCGTCATCAACGCCTTGGCTGTTAAGACTGCCTTGCCGTCCAGATAAATTGTCTGCACATTTTGCGCATTGACCATGCCGAGTTTTTCACGTGCATAGCTGTATATTCTTGCCGGGGATAGCAGTTCGGAATAATGCCGGGACATAACAAGGTTCTTTTCCCTGCAGATCTCAATACGACCGGTAGTCTCCGAGATCCTATGTTCAAGATAAAGGCCATAAAGTCTGAGAGAACCAAGGGCGGCCGCACAAAGAAACACACACAAAAAACTGATCACAAAAATAGAAGAATAAGTTTTTTCCGATTCGTGTCTGCATTCTTTATATCGCATTTGCTGCTGCCTCCTTTGTTGTATTAGCCTTAAAAATCCTTAGTTTGGCGCTCCTTGATTTATAATTTGCTTCCACTTCTCCATCAGAGGGGATAATCGCCTTTCTTGGCTTCGGCTCGCCCATCCCGGACTCCTGCCACTTGCGAAAACGCTGTTTTACCATTCTGTCCTCAAGGGAGTGGTAAGATATGACAATCACCCTTCCGCCCGGTGCAAGTATTTTTGCCGACCCGTCAAGAGCCTCGTTTAGCGCATTAATTTCGTCATTTACTGCTATTCTGAGTGCCTGAAAAATTTTCCTCGCAGGATGACCGCCCATCTTTCTCTGCACAGGAGCCGGTAATATCTTCCTTATAAGTTCAACAAGCTCTCCTGTTGTATGTACGCTTCCTCCCTGTTCCCTGTTTCTGACTATCCCTCTGGCTATCTGATAGGCAAAGGGATCTTCTCCAAAATCCCTGAATATCCGAGTCAGGTCTCTGATGGACCATTGAGCCAGCATGTCTTCTGCCGTAAGTTCACTGTTACAGTGTTCAGCCCCATCCATTCTCATATCAAGAGGACCGTCTTCTTGAAATGAGAAACCCCGTTCTGAATCCGTAAGCTGGAGATTGGAGACGCCAAGGTCAAAAAAGACTGCAGATGCACCCTGCCATTCATCGCGTTCCGCCAGTTTTTCAATATGCCTGAAATTATCTGCCACTATCTCAATGCGCCCATTAAATTCTGCAAGATTCTCCGCTGCAATTGTCCTGGCATATGGATCCTGATCAAAACCGATAACATTTGCATTCACGCAGTTTTTAAGGATGTGCCCAGCGTGTCCGCCAAGCCCAAGTGTTGCATCTACGACTGTTATGACCGAATCCCACGGCTGCAGTGCCTCAAGGACCTCATTTACCATTACCGAAACATGTTCTTTCATATATCCTCCAGATCCTCTGCGAGGTCGCTGAAGTCAGAGAGAACTTCGTTACGGTGTTCTTCCCACTTCTTCGTATCCCAGATCTCGATATGATCCTCTGCTCCAATCAGGGTGATCTCCTGCTCTACACACGCATATTCCCTGAGTATACCGGGAAGAAGGATACGTCCGGCCCCGTCTATTTCCTGTTCTGTTGCCATAGATAGAAGGACCCTGCGGAAATCACGCGTCTTTTTCTTGAATGAAGAAAGATCCTTAAGCTTTAAAAGCAGCTCTTCCCAGCGTGAGATCGGATAAAGGGCTATACAGCGGTCGATGCCGATGGTCGCAACGACAGAGTCTCCCAGTTCACCCCTGAAGCGTGCGGGTAAAACAGTTCTGCCTTTACCATCCAGCTTATGGTTGTAACTTCCCACCAGCATCAATAATTCACCCACTTTCATACACTTTCTACCACTTTGCCCCACCTTATACGCAAGAACCATTTGTTGCAATACTTTCAAATATATTGCAATGAACATAATTGATTATTTAGGCTCATTATTCTGTTTTTTATTGATTGTGACTGGTTTTTGTAGGCGAAATAGAGACTGGAAATTATAAGGCAGACTTCATGTATGCATACAATGAAATTAACAATAACAACAAAAATTAAAGTAATAACCGTCAAAAGATAAAAAAATAGTGGCGACAGGTTTTTATTGAAACCTGTCGCCACTATTTAAGCGGGAGCACTCGATAAGCCGGGTTTTGTAAGAGATATTGATCTCTTCCAGCCATTTATCTAACCCCGCCCTTACGGACGGGAATGAGCGGTCGTACCCGGGAGTCAGCGGGCAGCCTCATCCTCCCCTATTCGACCTTGCTCCGGATGGGGTTTGCCAGGCCCGAAGGTCGCCCTTGCGGCCGGTGGGCTCTTACCCCGCCTTTTCACCCTTGCCCGCCGAAACGGGCGGTATACTTTCTGCGGCACTTTCCCTGAGTTTGCACTCGCAGGAATTTCTCCTGCACCCTGCCCTGTGAAGCCCGGACTTTCCTCCCGCGCTTACGCGCCGGCGGCTGGACTAAGTACTCCCGAATAAAGTATAGCAGATAAGAAATAAAAAAGGATCTCCTTTTCGAGGCTGCCTTTATATAAAACAACAGCCATATAACTGTTACTCATGGATGGTCAAAGGTTAAACCCCTGCCTGGCCAACTGTCTTTTTATTGGTTACCCACCCAATGACAGCAATTACAATAAATAGCAATATTGATGCAATTATTCCGCGCTCTTTAGTGAGCACATATATGCCTCCTGCTGTCAGTAACATCAATGAACCGTATATCATAATCGCGGATAAGCGCCCCTCAGACAGCTTCTCCCCGCTTTTAGAGATGTTATAGAGGACGTAAGATAAAACATAAAATACAACCCCAACCGCAAGCCATGTAAATAATGTTTCAATAATTTTTTCCATTTATTTTCCCTCCCTTAAAAATCTATAACCTATTTAACGTTGTTACATTATAACACTTTAACTTGATAAATCTTTAAAATTATAAAAATTAAGCAAATTTACCGAAAAAAATACAAAGAAGAAATGTCGCCGCAAAAGTCTGGTATATAATACATATCAGTATATATCAGTAAAAATTGGGAGGGATCCTTCATGGATGCAATTCAAGCAATGATCTCAAGAAGAAGCGTGCGCAGCTACTCAATAAAGCCTGTTGAACAGGAGAAGATCGATGTGCTTCTCAAAGCAGCCAATAATGCCCCTAAAACAGGGGATCTCCACATCACAGTTATAGAAAATCGCGATCTGCTCAGCGATATCAACAATAAGACGCTGATTGCAATGAAAAACTCAGGCAATGACTTTCTCGTAGGCAGAGCGAACCTGCCGGGATACCAGCCCCTCTACGGGGCCCCGTTGCTTCTGCTTTTCTCTGTCAGGGACAAGAATCCCTTTGGTCAGGCAGCAACAGCATCCTGTGCGGCAACAAACGCTGCAAACGCAGCCACAGCCCTTGGTCTGGGGTCATGCTACGTAGTGTCTCCTATATCCACAATATGCAATGACAAGACGATCAAAGACCGCCTTAATATACCCGAGGCCTTTATTCCTACCTGCGGCCTTATCACAGGGTATAAGGAAGGCGATGATAATAAATTCTCACAACCCAGACAGCAGCAAGTCGATAATATCAACTACTGCAGATAATCAAACCATGCAGTAATATATCCCGGACAAAACCGCATCAAATAAGCCCGGTCGGAAGACGCTTTGATATTGCGTCTGCGATCGGGCTTCAAATGTTAATTAGAAAAATGTTAGTTTTACTTCTTCCAATCAGTGGGAGCGGACAATTTCCTTTATAACCATCAGACGGGAGAGAGTCGAACGTTCCATCTCCTCAAGCTTCATAGAAATAGAGCGTATTGCCTCGGTAAATGACGGAACCATAACATGCTCAAGCGCGTTGACACGACGTCTTGTCCTTTCGATTTCAAGGGCCATTGACTTCAGTGCCTTTTCTTCGGCTGCAAGCCTCACCAGCCTTGGCATAAGCTTAAGGAACTGTTCCAGCGCTACATCAAGACTTCCGGGAGAGGTAGCGAGCCCGTAGCTAAGCTCTGCCGGCTGCTCCGGAAGTGTAAAAGACGGAACATTGACACTCATTATATTGATGAATTTCACATTTACTCTCATGTTTCCGCCTGCGTTCATAAGCGACTGCTCGAGCATCTGAGGCAGTGTCTGAGCGCGGGCAAGTGAAAATCCGGCATAACATGCACTTATTTCACTTTCTATTTCCTTCCGGAGATCCCATACCGCCCTGGCCCTCGCAAGAAATTCCTTGACAAGCGCATCCTGCTTATCTTTGAGAAGCTTGTGCCCCCTCTTGGCAACGACAAGCTGTCTTTTGAGCTTCGAAAGCTCCATGCGGTTAGGGTTGACATTTAGCGCCTTCGCCATGCGAGGTCACCCCTTCCTATACGTCAAGCATCTCTAAAGTCTGATCCTCATGCGCTTCTAAGAGCGGTTTCAGATACTTCTCGATGTATTCATCCCTGACACGTTTAAGCTCCCTTACCGGAACAATGGTAAGGAGCTCCCACCCCAGCAGGAGCGTATCTTCTATTGCCCTGTTTTCGTATTCACCCTGGCGAACATACCTATCTTCAAAGAGGTCGGCAAACTTTGCGAAAGCCTTATCTTCTTCTGAAAGTGCGCTCTCGCCAAGAATGACGGCAAGTTCTTTAGCTTCCTTCCCGCGCGAGTAGGCCGCAAAGAGCTGGTTCATGAGGTCGGCGTGGTCTTCTCTTGTCTTGCCTTTGCCTATTCCCTTGTCCTTGAGTCTCGAAAGTGATGGCATTACGTCCACAGGAGGATAGATCCCTTTACGGTGAAGACCGCGCGCAAGGATGATCTGCCCTTCAGTTATATAACCGGTAAGGTCAGGGATAGGGTGAGTTTTATCATCCTCAGGCATGGTAAGGATAGGCAGCTGAGTGATCGATCCCTTTTTGCCGCGTAATCTCCCTGCCCTCTCATACATAGTCGCAAGGTCCGTGTAAAGATAACCCGGATATCCGCGGCGCCCAGGGACTTCCTTGCGTGCTGCGGATATTTCACGAAGAGCTTCGCAATAGTTAGTCAGGTCGGTCAGGATGACAAGTACGTGCATGTCTTTTTCAAATGCGAGGTATTCAGCACATGTAAGTGCAAGACGCGGAGTTGAAATACGCTCAATTGCAGGGTCGTCCGCAAGGTTGACAAACATTACCGTCCGTTCGAGTGCGCCTGTCTTTCGGAAGTCCTCCATGAAGAATGACGCTTCCTCAAATGTAATTCCCATGGCTGCGAAGACAACGGCAAAGTCGGCATGTCCGCTTATGACAGCTGCCTGGCGTGCAATCTGTGCTGCCATCTGGTTATGCGGCATACCGCTTCCGGAGAATATAGGGAGTTTTTGACCGCGGACAAGAGGATTCATACCATCGATGGTTGATATTCCAGTCTGGATAAATTCCGACGGGAAGTCCCTTGAGTACGGGTTGATCGGGTTTCCGTTCACATCAAGGTATGCATCCGCGATTATCTGTGCTCCGCCGTCAATAGGATCGCCGCGCCCGTTGAATATGCGACCCAGCATATCTTTTGAGACGGGAAGTTTAAGAACATCTCCGAGAAAACGGACCTGTGTCGTCTCAACATCAATACCGGTGCTTCCTTCGTAAACCTGCACCAGCGCTTTGTCCTCAGCAATTTCAAGAACTCTGCCGCGCCTGCGTTCGCCATTTGCAAGGCGGATCTCAGCAAGCTCGTCATAACTTACATCTTCAACTTTTTCAACCATCATGAGCGGGCCGGCAAGGTTGGAGATGGTTCTATATTCCTTAGGCAACATCATCGATCTCACCTCCGGCTGCACTAAGTTTACCAAGATCAGATTTTATAGTATCTTCAAGCTTGTCGAGGCTTTCAATTTCTTCCTCTTCCACATAACGCATACGCGCTATCTCATCACGTACAGGAAGATCCAGCACTGAGCGGAGCATCCCTCCGTGCGTGAGCACCTGCATACCAAGGTGGTGGAAGGTCAGGATATTCCTCAGCATCTTAAACTGTTTATCCATAGACGCATAAGTATCTACTTCGTGGAAGGAATTCTGATGCAGAAAGTCTTCACGTATGGATTTAGAAGTCTCAAGCACCATGCGCTCCTCCTTGGAAAGAGCATCCACACCGACAAGACGGACGATCTCCTTGAGCTTATCTTCGTCTTCAAGAAGTCCCATAGCTTCTGTCCTGTAGACACTCCACTCTCCATCATAGAAACCGTCCCAGTATTCTCCGAGGATCTGTGTATAGAGAGAATAACTTGACAGCCAGTTGATAGCAGGGAAGTGACGCTGGTATGCCAGCTGTGAGTCCAAACCCCAGAAAACCTTCGTAACACGCAGGGTATTCTGTGTTACAGGCTCTGAAAGATCTCCTCCAGGAGGCGAAACTGCCCCGATGACTGAAATAGCTCCTTCTCTGCCGTCCTTGCCAAAACAGATCGCACGTCCGGCTCTTTCATAGAAGGACGCAAGCCGTGTTCCGAGGTATGCTGGATAACCTTCTTCACCTGGCATTTCTTCAAGCCTGCCTGACATCTCCCGCAGTGCTTCCGCCCAGCGTGAAGTCGAGTCGGCCATAAGCGCCACGGAATACCCCATGTCGCGGAAGTATTCGGCAATAGTGATACCGGTATATACTGAGGCCTCACGCGCAGCAACAGGCATGTTGGAGGTGTTCGCTATAAGCAGAGTCCTCTTCATAAGCGGCTGGCCGGAACGCGGGTCTTCAAGTTCTGGGAATTCCAGGAGAACGTCCGTCATCTCATTTCCACGTTCACCGCAGCCGATGTAAACGACTATTTCGGCATCAGCCCACTTGGCCAGCTGGTGCTGGATAACCGTCTTACCGGAACCGAAAGGCCCGGGTACACACGCAGTACCACCGCGTGCTATAGGAAAGAAAGTGTCAATAACACGTTGTCCTGTAGTAAGCGGAACTTCCGGTGCAAGGCGCTTGACGACTGGGCGCGGCTTACGCACCGGCCACCTCTGGAGCAGTTTGATCTCATGGTCTGTATCCTTCGCATCCGTTATAACTGCAATAGTTTCTTCAACAGTGAACTTCCCGCTTTTGATATCTTTAATTTTACCTTTTACTCCATGCGGGACCATAACTTTATGGTCGACCAGTACCGTCTCCTGTACAGACCCCAGAAAGTCGCCCGTTCCCACTTCCATACCTGCTTCGACACATGGGATAAACTCCCATTTCTTTGTCCGGCTGACTGCCGGAACGTTTATACCGCGAAGGATATATGGACTCTCCGCCATCTCTTCGATACTTTTGAGCGGACGCTGGATCCCGTCAAAAAATTCCTCAATAAGTCCGGGAGCGAGCTCAACGCTTAAAGGCTCCCCTGTGCTTATCACAGGTTCACCCGGAGCTAGACCGGACGTTTCCTCATAAACCTGAACAGAAGCAGTATCATTCTTAAGTTCTATTATTTCACCGACAAGACCTGCATTGCCGACCCTGACAACATCGAACATACAGGCTCCAGCCATGCCTTTTGCGATAACAAGCGGGCCGGAAATTTTTGCGATGAATCCTGCTATGGCATTGGGATTAGCCACTCACATCGCCTCCATTTTCATCATTTGACACCAAAGATATCCATACCTACGGCACGCTCAACGTTGTGTCTTATTGAGCTGAGACCGACACCCATGGAACCGCTCTGGTTTGGTACGGGGATTATACTCATATCAGTGGATTCGCCTATTTCATCAACGTCTTTCTGATATTCGGCGAACAGCGATTCTTCTAAAAAAAGCGCTGCATATCCTGAGCGTGCAAATTTATTCATTATTTGCGCGAGTGAATCATGGTTCTCTTCTGTGATAACAACAACGTCAAGACCTATAGCCTTAAACGGCAGTATGCTGTCATAGCTTCCTACCGCAGCCATAGGAGAGTCATGATCATACATAGCCATGACGCAGAAGCCCCCTCAGTATGTCCCTGTCGCCTTTATTTGCCTTAGAGACTAAGATTACACGGATGTTCTTTACTTCCATTTCTTTCGCCCACAGATACACCGGTATGTTTTCCGGTGCAGACGAGCTGTATCTGCTTATAGCAATCTTTTCAAGATAAAAATCATCCAGAGCTTTTTCCAGAGATAATATCAGCTCTGAGAATCCTCCCGTTGCATCTATAGAACCGAGGACCTTCCCGAATTCTGAGAATTCAAGTGTTCTTCCCCAGCCCTCAAATGGCTCTGCTATAAGTGATGACAGCAGGTCAAGATCGAGCTCTCCCCCTGCGTGAAGGAAGGGACGCGCTCCGGCACAGTCAAAGTTGAACCGTTTAAGTCTTACAAGAGTGCGGATGTTCTCTCCGTCTATTCTTGTACAAACCCAACTTTTCATCCCCGGCATATCAAGCTCTGATGCCTCTTGGAGCATGACCTCATAAAGCCTGTCGTCAATCATGCGTTCAACTTCAAGGACATCCTTCGTCTGGTCCCAAACTGATATGCACCTAGGAATAAGGGAATCCAGACCAAAAGGAAGTAGCCGGTAGTCCTCAGACTCTATGTTTTCGATCATGTTATCTAAGGAATAGGAGCCAAGTGATGTAAGGAGATCCCACCTTTTCTTGCCGCCGCTCCGCACGTTGAAGATGCTCTTCAGCAAAACTTTCACATTGTGGAAGTCATAATGCAGACACATAATATCAACAAGAACCTTATCGGGCACAAAGGACCGAACTTCATCGTAAGTCACTTGAAGATCAGACTCAAGGATTTTGTCAAAGTTCAACGGTCCTGTCTGGGACGTCAGCGCTGAAGCATAAGATGTCTCCCCAAGTATCTTGAGTACTGATGCGGGATCTTCAGCATCAATCATTCTCTGCAGAGCACCGGCATCAAGAAGGCGATGCTCCATCGCACGGATCCGTGCAACAGCGTAACCATATGCCTCCTGACGGGACATCAGACCACCCCTCTCATTCCGCTGCGGATGGGAACAAACGCTTTACAACGTCAGATTCCTGTTTTTCCTGAGTTACCTGAATAAGCATATCCCATGAGCAGTTTGTACGGATCCTTCCCCTTGCAAGAATGCCCCCCCCTGCGATGTCTGCATTGAGCTCATGAAAGACAAGCTTTGCGCCGTGCTTTGCATTGTAAGCATCAAGCCATTCCTGATCCAGATATTTCTCATCAGGGCCGACCTGTATTTCTTCTTCTCCTGTTGAGACTGCACAGTCAATAAGAGCTTCACAGAGGCCGACATAATCGGCCTTGTCCATGTTTTTCATCATTTCGAGGGTCATTCCGTATACATCCTGAATAAGGTCCCGCCTTGACTGCAGCATCATCTTCCGGACATCCAGGTTTGCTACTATCTCGCGGCGGTGGAATATCTCAGGACGCTCAACTTCAAAGCGATGAGCAAAACCGGATTTGATGGTATCTATTTCCTCTGCCGCTCTCTGCGCTATAAGCTCACACTGAGCTTTAGCCTTCGAAAGAATCTCATCGGCATCGTGCCGTGCGTCGCTTTTGATTTTTTCTGTAATTTGGGCCAAAGACATTGTCTTCTCCCCGTTTCTATATTAAAGTTTGATTCCGTTGAGCATCAGAATACTTACCAGAAGCCCAAAAACTGCGTATGTCTCACACATGGCCGGAAGGATGACGGCCTTACCGATCTGTTCCGGACGTTTGGCAATCATAAGTATGGATGCCGCCGATGACTTCCCCTGCCATATTGCTGAATAGAAACCTGATATCGCAATGGGAAGACATGCAAAACATATACCAAGACCCTGCCATACCGAAAGAGCAGCACCGCCTGCTCCGAGAAGACCTGCCTTCTGCAGTGCAAGTACGGCGACAAGAAGGCCGTATATGCCCTGTGTTCCCGGCAGTGCAAGAAGAACCAGCGCGTATCCGAATTTCTTTGGATCCTCAGTCATGATTCCTGCCGCCGCTTCATTGGCAATTCCAATACCCCATGCAGAACCTGAACCTGCAAATCCAACTGCCAGTGCTGCGCCAAGTATGACAAGCATGGGACCAAGTTGTTCGGAAATTGTTGCGAGCATTGTTTCCATAGTAAACTAAAACCTCCTCAGTTAATGTATATCTTGAAATCTATATTTACTGAAAATTCCTTACAGATACTAATGTACTGCCGGATCTTCGGTAAGCCGTGCGAACTGTGTGGCATTGCACAGCGGGGTAAAATCTTTGCCATTAGCGTCATAGAATTTCCCAAAGAACTCCACATACTGAAGCCTCAATGAGTGGATAAACGCCCCAAGCAGGTTAACAGCTATGCTGAATGTATGCCCTGCAACAAAAATCAGCACTGCAAGAAGTATACCAATATAAGGAGTGCCGACAACAAGTTTTGCGAGCAGATTGATGACCATCCCAATGGCAGCAGAGCTTAGCCCGAGGGCCAAAAGCCTGCTGTAGCTTAGCACATCTCCGAGATATCCGGTAACGTTGTAAAGGCTCAAGACTCCAGAGAATAATTTCCCGACAATACCTGTCTTTCCCCTCCCCTGAGTCATTACCAGGATCAGTGCTCCCAGTATCGCTATATACTTGGATATTCCGGCAAGGACACCGTTTATTACTCCAGACATGCCGAGCCCGGTAAGAAGCAGACCAAAGAGAAACACGATCCACCCTCCCTGATCAGCAAGTGCTGCAAAGCGTTCCCCCTGACTCCAATTACTTTTAAATGCAATAAGCAGCCCGAATATTACCTGTGTGAATCCCAGCCCCAATGAAATCATAAGCATAGTCATAGGATCATTCATTGGATCAAGCAGCTGCACCGCATCCTTAAGTGGGACCAGAGAGCTTAAAAACGGATATGCCGTAATGCTGTCTCCAAACCAGGAACCGGTAAGAGCCCCTATTATTACAGAGCAGCCCATTCCTATCGCGAGCATTATAAAAAACTTGCGGAGCGTAGGAGAGAGCCGATGCTTAACAAGGAAATATCCAAATATGCCGCTGAGCAACAGACCATAGCCGGCATCACCGAAGCACATGCCCAAAAACAGGAAGAAAAACGGTGCCATGAGAGATGTGGGGTCAACTCCGCCGTATGTTGGAGTTCCATACATAAGCGTAAGCGGCTCTATAGACGATGACCACGCTGGGTTTTTCAGTAAAGTTGGTATGCTTTCGCCTTCATCCGCCTCTGTCAATGTAAACTCTATCAGTGATTCATATTGCCGGATCGTATATTCGACTAATTTTAAGTATTCTTTCGGCATCCAGAACGACCAGATAAAAACCTCTTCCGTAGGCATTCCTGAGATCATAGAACTAAGCCGATCGTGAATTATGGTCCAATAATCACCATAGTATCGGGCCATATCAAGCCCTTCATCGGCATATGAAGCGATCTCAGTGCAAAGAGCAGTTTCTTCTTTCTCCGCCATTTCCAGCGAAACAGTCAGCCTTATCTTCTCTTCCTCTGCCGTAAGCTCAAAATCCTTTGGTATATCAACCCTGCTTGCAGAAAGACCAGAGAATATATTCTGGACCTTATCCTGGTCCTCTTTGCGGAACAGTATTGCGAATATCACGCTCATATCCCGCTCTCCTCCTGGGAGCTCCTGATACTCGATAAAATCGCCAAGCTCCTCGGCTAGATGCAACGGGACTTCGGAAGCTGTATTATTCGGCACACTGTATACTGCCCCACCGATGACATCAGTCCCTGTAGTGAAAAATTCCAGCGGATATTTTATGGATTCGAGAAGGGTTATCTGGGCAAGCAAAGCCTTGATGCGCGAGATATCAGCGCGCCGCTCGGTCATTTTTCGCTCTTTTTCCCTCAGTTTGACCACAAAAGCTTTGAATTTTTCTTCATCTACTTTAGCTGCAAGCTCAGAAAAAGTGATAACAGGGATATCTCCCAACATTCTGGACAGAGAGTTTTCCTTATTTTTTTCAAATGGTTCCAAAAGACGAAGCAAAAATCTTGTATCTGTAAGCAGTTCTTCAATGTGACGCTGCTTCGAGCGCAACGAATTTAAAGCTCCGCTGTCCAGAGGAGTTCCCGGCTGCTCTATAAATTCACAGCAACCAAGCGCCTGCAGTTTTCCGACAAGCTCATCTGCAACAGATTTATGGACAGCAATCCTTCCCTTACACATCTCGGCAAGAGCCATAAGTCTTCATCACCTCTTTTAACAGCCAATCTGCAACTTCCTTCACAGATTCTTTTCTGCTCTCATAAAATTTTTTAGCTTCGTCTTCACCTTTAAGCAGTATATCTTTAGCTTTAACTTCGGCTTCTTTCTCAGCATTGGCTATTGACTCACGCCACTGCCTGTGGCACTGCTGTTTTGTAGTCTTTACAGCCTGTTCTGCCTCAGCCTGTGCAGCTGATATCATCTTCGCGGCCTCTGCCTTGGCATCAGCGATCATACTCTTCGCCATGGCTTCCTGTTCCCGTATTTCCTGAGCCAGATTCTCTGCCAATAAGCACACCTCCCCCCGTAACTCCGTAAAAATTTTTCCGTTGATACAAACACCAAATGATTTTACTCTTTTCTTTAAATTGCGTCAATTTTCACACATTCGCATAAATTGGGCACACATAAGCACTGAACTTAATGAAATCCATTTTTGATACTTTCATAATTTAATTATGCTATGTCAAAATATACTATTTTCCGCAATACGCCCTCCATGGGCAAGTACCGCAGTGTTCGTTATTTTTTATAAACTTCCCGGACAGCGCGGCCTCTGCAGCTTTATGTATTCTGGAACCCTCCTCGTTAAACCTGTCTGTAGTTAGAAAAATCGGCTCCTTTTTTGAACCGGACGGACGTAGGTAGTTTATTGCAGCCTCAATTGAAGCAGTTTCAATTTTACCTTTCTGTCTGAATTTCCATATCGCATAACAATAAAATAGAAGCTGCCGCACATAATATTCGCTTGGGGCAATCTCTTCCGATGTCGTCTTCCAGTCTCTCACGTGGATACCATTTATATCTTCCCAAAATATGTCTGTAGCGCCTACAAGTAGCAGATCGCCATCCTGAACACGGAAGGGAGTCTCCCTCATTATCAGTTTTGATCCCGGACCAACCATGAGCCCTGCAAGACTTGTCCCCTCTGTGCTTAAAGCATATTCGCCAAGTATCGCTCCGAGTTCTCTTCTTGTTTTGTTCGACTTAAATTCATGTCTCAGATCAAAAGGGACCTTTCTTAGTGCCGATTCAAAATATGGACTGTCTGATTGCGGAAGCCAAAGAGGGATAGTTTCTTCCTTAAAATCCCAGCGCGAGAGTATCCAGTGGGCAAGACTGCCAAATTCTGCACCACTGCTGCCCTCGCCTCCCTTGAGCGTCCATTGCATATCTCTTCCCTGCCTGTAGGCAATCCTATATGCTGTAGGGCACCATGAGAGCATCGCATAGGCAGAGGCTGATATGCGCGCAAGTTTTGCGGGCGAGACTGTTTTTAGCTTAAGGAGTATATTCCCCTCCTCTCTAACTTTTGCTTTTTTATAGGGAAAAGTGCTTTCCTCTCCTCGCTCAAAATACACAATATCACACATTTTTCGCTCTGATCCGTTGGCAGCAGTGACCTGTCCAAGGAAGCTTGTCTCATCAGGAGGTAAAATATCACAGGTCCTGCCGTCTCTGTATGCTGTCCCGCAAAGCAACAGACGATCCCTTGCCCTTGTAACCGCCACATACCATAGCCGTTCCTTCTCTGCAAGTGCGGACTTTTTCTCTTTTTCCGCGTACCATGTACCCGAAACCGTCCTCACTTCTTTTTCTTCCGCTTCCATCATAAAATCGGGCAGTTTTGAAGTAACAACTCCATACCTCACAGAAATATTAATTCCCGCGGACAGACGGACTGCATCCTCAATTCCGGCGACTGCTACAATAGGGTATTCGAGCCCCTTTGAGGAATGTATGGTAAGAATGTTAACTGCATCCTGATCCTCGTCGGTGACATCGGGCTCCTCTTTCTGCCGGGCCTCGCTGACTGCGAACTGTAAATATTCGGCACAGCCCAAAAGAGTGCTTCCCTGCGACATCTCATACTCTGCGGCAAGATCGGCGAGACTTGACAGATTGGCGTTGACACGCCTGCGCTGTTCGGGATCAAAAGCCTTCAGATAGGCCGGTGTTTTTTGTATTTCAAGTATCGCATCTCCGACACCGCGAAGTTCCGCGAACTTCTTAAGCCGCATGATCCCTTCCCACACGGCAGGAGCTTCGGCTCTCAGCACATCCGCAAGAGAAATTGGTTCCATCGTTCTTCTGATCCGGTCTGCCGAAAGGATATATTTCTGCACGTCATCAGGTTCTACGCCACTGAACGGTGACGCGAGCCAACCCGCAAGGTACAAAGGGTTTTCCGGCTCGGCCAGCAGCGAGATAAGATTGATAATGTCCGCCACTTCTCCACGGGAAAAATAATCCTTGCTCGTGCAAAGAACGTACGGGACCCCTGAAGACTCAAATGCACGCTCCAGAACGGGGTAAAGCGTCCTGGTCGGCACAAGGACGGCTATGTCTTTCCAACGCACCGATCTGAACTTATATTCCTCTTTGATCGTCTTATCCCATACCTTTACGCCGTTTTCGTGCATTTCTGTAATTTTAGCAGCCAGTTCCTTAAACAGCCTGATTCTGATGTCCGCTTTTTTCTCAACTGACGCCCATTTATTATTCTTACGGGACGGATCAAATTCCCTTGTCTCGATAGATAAAAGGACCTCCATCACAGGCTCGATGACCTCTTCGTTTCTGCGCTCCCACCAGGGGACGGAGACTGGTCCGGCAAGAGGCTCATATATCATTGAAGTGCCTTCTTCAAGACCTCTCTTCCATATCTCACCAAATATCGAGTTGAACCTTTCAATAAGCGCATTTCTTGTCCTGAAGCTTTTGTCAAGGGTTATATATTTGTAATATTTGTCTTCAGACTGCTTTGCCATGTCGATATATCTCTGGAATATACTTAAATCAGCATGTCTGAATCGATATATGGACTGCTTGAGATCGCCTACGACAAAGAGTGTATTTACACCTTCCCTCCACAGAGCGCGTATCAGGTTGTCCTGAAGTCCGTCCGTATCCTGGAATTCGTCTATTAGTATGTGCCTGAATTTTGTTCCGTACTCAGGAGTTTTTAAAAGCACATCTCCGGCATATCGTATAAGGTCATTATGCGAGAGTATCCCATCCCTGTGCCGCAGCGATTCCCAGCACTGCCAGCCTATTGAGCATGTGCGGTTCAGCAGGGAGAGAAGGACATTCTCCCTCTCTGAAGGTATGGTAGCCATAAGTACATCCTTCGCGGTATCGTCGCGCCAGGACTTCAGCTTGGACTGCAGTGCATCCTCGATCGCAGCCTTTTGTTTCGAATTGCCGGGCAGTTTTGCAAGACCCTCAAAGAGCAAAAGCCTCGCAAATTCCTCTATATTTTCATTGGTAGGCTCTTTGCCGCTGAATTCTATGGCAATATCCCTGAGCTTCTCGAAGCTCTTGTCCGGTTTACTGTACAAAAATTCTCTCACGGCGGGAAAGACATTTTCCTGCCACAAATCCCATATTCCTCTGAATATTCCCTGTTTTTCTGCAACGTCCTGAAGTAGGAGCTCCATAGACTGATCCCACAGGTCTTCAGGATTTCTACCGCAGCTCCCCAGTGTTTCCGCAGCATCCTTTGCGGCCTCGGCAAGTTTTGCCGGGCTATATGAGTTCACAAAATCACTGAAATTCTCATCGGCAAACAACTCTTCCGCCCTGGCTTTCCATTCGTCGGAAAGCAGGCTTAAAAGCTGAACTTCTGAGACAGAACCAAGAGCTGATGAAAAATCGTTCCACCAGACTTCCTCCTTCGGAGCCGGTACAATTACCGCCTCCGGGTCAAGATTAAGCACAAGGCCCGATTCACGGATTATCTTCATCGCAAAGGAATGAATAGTCGAAATATAGGCGTCCTCAATGAAACGGATACTCACGCTGAGGTGGGAAAGTTCCTCGGGATAACACCTGTGCCAGTCTATTATCGTTTCCCTTATACGTGACTGCATCTCCCTTGCCGCCTTCTCGGTAAACGTTAGGACAAGTATCTGATCCACCCTGCACTCAGGATCATTGGCAAGAAGCCACGCGAAACGCTGAGAGAGAGTCTGAGTCTTGCCAGTCCCCGCCCCCGCGCTGACAACGGTCAGAGAAGCAGTACTTGTTATAGCGTCCATCTGCTCCGGCAGGCCTGTTATCGCATCACACCAGCTTGATCCGCGGACTTTATCATCAGTCATCCATGTCGCCTCCCTGCTCTGCAGAATCATAATCCGATCCATAGTAAGGATCTTCCCGCTTCCTGCAGAGAGGATAAAATTCACATATCCTGCATTTGTCTGAATCATAAAGTGCCGGAAATTCCCCTGACCTTACCGCAGCAGACATCATATCCATAGCCGTTCCGGCTTCGGCAATGAATTTGCCAAGGTTCTTTTCATTGGGCCTGCCAGACCTTGGGGCGTGATATGTTTCGCGGATCAAGTCATCGGCAAAATATCCCTTCAACAAACCGTCTCTGTGCCCCAGCCATCCATAGCCTAAGGGCTCAAGGGCGCACTTTTCCCGGAGAATAACAGAATAGGCTGCAAGCTGAAGTTCATTCAGGTGCTGGGATGCTTTGTTTGACTTGTAATCAAGGACTACGGCCCCATCTTTGTAAAAGTCTATCCTGTCGCTGCGCCCTCTGAATATGACACCGTCAACTTTATAATCGGGCAGCGTAAATTCAAGTTCGACTTTTATTCTTCCCGTTATCGCATCTTCTATATCATTCTGAAGCTCTGCCAGTGAGAGTACCTGTTTTTTCAGCCGTTCCTGATGTCTTTTGAGCCTCGGGTCATCGGCAAGTTCAGGATATTCTTTTTTCAGTGCCTCCTGCCAATGCGCCTCAATAAGTATTATGAAACTGCGGCGTTTTCCAAGATAATCCTCCCATGCCATCTTCCATAGCGAATGAAGAAAAATCCCAGCTTTTGCAGTGTCAAAAATATCCCTCAACGGCATAGAGAGCCGCAGGATGTTCCCGCACCAATAGCGATACGGGCAGGCTATCCAGTCATCAAGTGAGCTCAGGGATACAATTGGATCAGCATCGGCTTCCTGCGCGAGGACACCCTTTCGCGGCAGATCTCCTCTGTTTATTTTACCCTCTATGATACTGACCTCAGCGTCCGGGAAACAGTAGTCTCCGTTACCCGGCAACGAGCGAGAGAGGGGGTATGCAACAACCGGTTCAAGCCTGACCCATTTCCTATTTTTGGATTTCTGATCAAAGAGAGCCGCCATAAACTGTGATTCGCCCACCGGCCTGTCGCTTGAGTCCGTCAGAGATCGGGTGATGACCGTACCTTTGATGCCAGTCGCGATCAGTCTCCTGAAAAGAGCCTCTTTCTGTTCCCTCTCATCGTGTATATCCGGTATGTGCAGGGCTGGTCCCTCATGCTCCCTGCACCTGTTTTCTGCGTCAGAGTTGATTTTCTGTTTGTATTCATTGCGAAGAAGCGGTGATTCGCGCAGCTTTCCCGGCCATGTGTTGTAATCCACGTCGGTCATTATCCAGTAGCGATGAAAAGTCAAAACAGGAGGTGATCCTGCATAGATCGTTACAGAGCGGCTCTGAGGGAGGGATATGGGCAAAGTAGCCGTGCGGCTCCAGTCAAGCAGGTAGGAGACGGCCTCGCCGCCTTGCATAGGTATTTTGGCGGCTTCTCCTATGTCTCTTTTTATATCTTCCAGTATCTCGATTTTTTTATCCAATTCCGTGAGGCTGGACGACAAATCTTTGACAACATTGTCAAGCGATATCTCCTCGCCGATCAATTCTGCCGTATGATCAGCTATTTCAAGTTTAGAAAGAAAATCCCTCCAAAGCCTGAGGATGTCTGCGGGGTAACCGCCATCAGAAAGACCCGAGCAAAGAATACTCATGGACTCAAATATCTCGCGCGGCCTGCCGTTTAAGAATTTAGCCCATGCATCATAGCCCTCCGGGAAGGATCTCCTGCTTCCGGCAGCGTCAAAATCGTCACCGCAGATCAACGGGTTTGAAAGTAAAAATGAGGTATTATTAGTGTTCCAGCCCGATTTATATGCATCCCATATCATCTTTGGAAGCCCTCCGAGCTGCGTTTCACCGACAGAACCGCGGACCTGGGTGTTAAAGGGGATTTTATAACGCGCGAGAGAATTTTCGATATTACGGAGGTGGCGGGGTGCAATCATAATGCCGACATCTCCGTAGTCCCCCAGCTCTCCAAGCTTATCGAATCCCCCCGCTCCATGCGCCCAAAGGGCAAGTTCACGTGCAATCGCGTCAAACTGCAGGTGTGAATTATTGGCATACATCTCTACGATGTTAGTCGTCCATATCGGCCTCTCTTTATATTCACATCCCGACTGTTTTATCGCATCATGAAAATTATCAAGCCCGGTTTCCGGCAAAATCAGAATACATTCTGTAATATCGCCAAGGTCCCTTATAAGCTTGATCTGTGCTCCGGTGAAAGAAAGAAAGCCAACCGGTATAAATACATGGTTCCGGACAAATACAGAAACATTCTCTCCGCTTAAAGATTCTTTAATAAGCGTAGGCATCTGTGCATTATCTGCGATCGTATTGGCAAGAAGGTACTCTATATAATCCGAATACAGGCGATGAAGTATAGCCTCAGGCGCCGAAGGATCTTCCTCTTCCGCAAACAGGGCTGCGCTCAGATGTTCCGGCGAAACTTCCTCAGCCAGCAGGTCTTTTATGTTATCTCCAAGAACAGATACAAACCCTCTATGGGTGACACCTGCAGGAAGGCTGACCCCCTTATCCCTCATCTCTTTGAGGTAAATGCCAAGGATATATCGGATGATGAGGTTATGGTCCGGGGGATCGATAACTCTCCTGGTCTTTTTATTGTCAAGAGGCGAGGTTTCACGGTAAAATTCGCCCCATGTCCATATGGAAGGACGCCTGCCGAAGAATGAGCCGCGGTCGGAGATCATCTGCAGCAGAGGCTCTTTGTCCAGACCTGAAGGGACAAGAAAAACTGCCCGTTCACTAAGATTATTGTAAAGCTGCACAAGGCGAAACTGTTTCTCGGAGATGTTGTAATAAGATTCAACCTCTAAAGACATCTCGCACCTCCCTGTTTTTGTCAGACATCAGAATTTTCTGTTCAGATTCCCAAGATACCCATCGACGCTCTGCCGTAAGAAGAAAGAGTCCCTCTCCCTCTCTTCCGCAGACAGCCTCTCGTTGTTTTTCAACATCGGATCTGAGTTCAACAGTACTTTAACAATGTCATCAGCTTTCTTGTCCTTCGGCAGTGCGGAAATTATATCCTTCCACAATGCCATCTGTGTCTCGGCTGATATGAGCAGGTTTTTCCAGTCACGGCTGCAGCCGAAATGCGGATAGCATATCAGGTCTATGTCCTGGAGCGCAATCAGTTTGTCAAGTGACGCAATTGCAGTCTCATAGTAAAATTTATGCGGCGTGGCCGGATGCATGAAAACAGAGCCGTCGGGCAGTTCAAAATAACAGCCGCCAGCTTCTCCGGCAAATAGGACATTAGTCCCGCCAATATCATATACATAAGAACTGTGATGTGGAGAATGCCCCGGTGTGTCAATTATCATCAGCCCGTCAAGCTCAAAATTAAGCGGCGCAAGAGCATCTGCAGGAAGAGGTTCCGGCATTTTGTAAATATCGCAGAGGTCTCCCAGGTTCTCCCTGCTGCCCTGTATCAGCTTTTCGGGATCCACGAGATGTATGCGGCCTTTAGGCGGCACGATAAATTTTGTGTCAGGGAAAATTCTGTGAAACTGCCCAGCCCCGCCGGCATGGTCAAGATGGATGTGTGTATAGAGCAGATAATCTATCTTATCTATGCCAAGCGCTTTGATATCCTCCGCAAGCTGTGGAACAGAGACAGCCGGACCTGTTTCAACGAGTACATTACGCCCCCTTTTTTCGTCCTTTATGAGCCATGCATTGATGAAAGACTCAAATCCAACACCGGGAAGATATAATACTATCTGAGTCAGACCGGGAATAATCTCCCTTGTATCCATATAACATCCACCTTTCAATCATTATCTGATGATTAAAATACAACATATTTTGGCAGACACTGTCACCAGCCGGTATCGCCTATCGCATCCAAAACCTTATCAATTAGCCCTTGGAATTCCGTACTGCCGCGCACTCTTGGATATCCCATGGGTACCGGCACAGATGAGTCGATTTTCCCGTTCTTGAGCACAAGGACTCTGGTTGCAAGCCGCAGAGCCTCTCCCACATCATGGGTCACCATAAGGAAGGTTTTACCGCCCTCCATATAAATCCTCGCAAGCTCACGCTGCAAAGCCCTCCTCGTAAAATAATCAAGCGCACCCAGAGGCTCATCCAATAGGATGATCTCCGGATCACACGAAAGCGCCCGACCAAGTGCCACCCGTTGTGCCATACCGCCGGAAAGCTGTGCGGGCATTGCGTTCTCATACCCCTCAAGCCCAAGCATCTTAAGAATATCCAGCATCTTCTGATGAAGCATTGAGATATTGCCATTGGGCAGATACGGGAAAAGAATATTACGTTCAACAGAAAGCCAGGGTAAAAGACGTGCCTCCTGAAAGACCATGCCGACATGAAGTGTATTCTCAGTGTCACAGATTTTGTCCTTAAAAATTATTTTACCTTCAGTCTGTTCCTCAAGCCCCGCTAGTATACGAAGCAGTGTCGTCTTTCCTGAGCCGCTCCTCCCAACGATGACAATAAATTCACCCTCTTCTATATCAAGGTCGATCCCAGCCAGGGCTTGGACCTTCATATCTTCCAGATCATAAGTTTTTTTGAGATTCTCTATCCTGAGCCAGCTCAAGCCTCTATGCCCCTTTTCAAATAACGCTTCATAACCCATAGGAATCCATAGTCAAGCAGCGCGCCAAGAACCCCTATAACCAGTATGCCCATCATTACAACATCGGAACGCGAAAGCTGCTCGGCATCAAGTATCATATAACCAAGCCCGGATGAAGCTGCGACAAGTTCGGCAGCTACAAGTGAGCGCCAGCTGTATCCAAGTCCCAGCCTCAGCCCTGTCAGAATAGACGGGATAGCGGAGGGTATAATCACGAACTTGAACTGATGCCAGCGAGTGTAGCCGAAGACCTTTGCAACTTCAATCATTTTAGGATCACAATCCCTTATGCCCTGAAGTGCATTCATGAAGACAGGGAAAAACGTAGCTAGGATTATAAGAATTATTTTAGGAGTCTCACCTATGCCAAACCATAGTATGAGCATTGGTATGGCAGACATTGGCGGGATATGACGCAAGAACTCAAGCGTAGGTTCAAGTTGCGACAGCAAGGCAGGAAACCATGCACATATAAGAGCAAGGGTCAGTGCAAAAACCGCCGACAGGCCAAAGCCCTTTATAATACGGTCCAGACTGGCCCATACATGTTTCTGTAGCTCTCCGCCCTCTATCGAAACGATGAATGAATGCATAATCTGCCCCGGTGAAGGAAGCAGGAATGGGTTCCACCAGCCGGCCTTTGAACCAAACCACCACAAAAAAACAAATATGAACGGAACTATCAGACCATCATGTAGAAAACTGTCTTTAGTTAATTTCATTCATCCAACACTCCCAGTATATTGTACAGTGATTATTCAAAGTCTGCACTTTAAATCAAACCTGATTCGTGGTAATCTTATACGATAGACAAATTGAAGGAGGGTCGATATATGGGCAAGGTCACATGGAAACCTGGAACAATGTTATATCCCCTTCCGCCTGTTATGGTGTCGTGCGGAACTATGGAAAAACCGAATGTCATAACCGTCGCATGGACTGGCATTGTATGTTCAGACCCGGCAATGACATATATATCGATCAGGCCGGAACGTTACTCTTATGGCCTCATAAAAGAGACAGGCGATTTTGTGATCAACTTGACTACAGAATCTCTTTTATGGACCGCTGATTACTGCGGTGTAAAATCGGGCCGCGATATAAACAAATTTGACTTGCCGTCTATAACCGCAGAGCCTGCGTCTCAGGCAGCCGCCCCTATGATAAAAGAGAGTCCGCTAAGCATAGAATGCAGAGTTGAAAGGATAATCCCCCTTGGGACCCATGACATGTTCCTCTCGAAGATCCTCGCCGTTAATGCGGATGAAATGCTTTTAGACACAAAGAGCGTGCTGCATCTTGAGAAAGCTGGACTAATCGCTGCCAGTCACGGGAAATACTTTTCCCTTGGAAGACAGCTAGGCACTTTTGGCTATTCTGTTAAGAAAAGAGGCCGGTAGGAAACAATCTATTTTCTGAATTTGCTTATAGCCCTTGCATTAAACAAAGTTCCGGCCTGAGTGCCCACACTGTGTTTAGTGTTTTGGAACTGTATTTTTGCACTTGTTGCTATGCTGTATTTGTGCAAAAGAAATTAAGAAGGTGTATAGCTTTGTATATGGATTTTATAGACGAGACAATAAAAGAAAAAATACTTTTCATGAAAAAGTTTGTCAATAACCCCAGAAGAATTGGAAGCATAGCTCCCAGCTCTTCATTCCTGACGGAATCGATACTGGCTAATGTTGAGTGGAGTTCTGTCGGATCTGTAGCCGAACTTGGCGCAGGCACCGGAGTATTTACAAAAAATATAATTCAGAGGATGGGTAATAATTCCAACATATTTATATTTGAGATAGAACCGGAACTCAGAAGTCGGCTGGAAACACAAACAAAACTCAAGATATACTCCGACGCAGTAAAACTTCCGCAAATCCTTGAGTCAAGGGGTATTTTACACGTTGACCTGATAATCTCGAGCCTTCCTTACGCAGTCTTGCCAAAGGAGGAAACTGACAGCATTCTTAAGAGTATAATAAAATCGTTGGGACCTGAAGGGGTTTTCCTTGCCTTTCAGTACTCACTGCATATGAGGGAACCTTTTGAAAAAATATTCAGCAGTGTCAGGACAAGATTTGTCCCTCTTAATATTCCTCCTGCGTTCGTCTATGAATGTACCGGGTTGCTGAAACAACAATATGACTGAAATATATTGGATAGGTGTGATTTTAATGCTTAGCTGTGCATTGTGCGGAAGAGCGCTCCATGAATGCTGCGATCTGTTCCATGAAGCGGTGACCGAAGACGGAGAGTCAGTAATTGTCTGCAATGACTGCGCTGTTGCGAACGATCTGCAATTCGAATCTGAAGATTAGCCCCTGATACGGACCGATAAATCATAGCATAAATGACTGCCCGATTCTTGGAATTAACTTGATTTACCGGCTTTAACGTAAAAAATTATTTTATAAATTCCTCAAAATCCATCGCCCTATACTGTTCTGCCGGTTTCCCTGGAACAATAATAGCATGAACAGGACAGAAACCGACACAGCGCTGGCATGACTGGCAGAGTTCAGGACGTATAAATAGTGATCCGGAGTTCCTGTAGATGGCTCCGATTGGGCAATTATCAATACATCGCATACATCTGATGCATTTATCGTTGTTTATTTCGATCGGGAATGTCCGGTAGAAAAAACGAAGCGCCCTGCCACTGCGGACAAACCACTGAGATACAGAAGGGATGACCGGCACACCGCTATTCCATTTTGCTGTTCCATTATTCAGGCTGTCGCCGAATAAGCGTGCTTTTTCCATTGCAACATCAATAAGTTTTTTGTTCTTCTCGCTCTTCTCGGCAGGCATCGTTTTGTTATTATAGTTTCCCGGCATAAGAAAAAGCTCTGCACCAAAAGGTGTATAACCTCTGGCTACAATCATCTTACGAATTTTTCCCTCGACGCCCATCCCCATACCGCCCATTGTTGCGGACATAAATATCCTGCATCCGTTGCCCTCGGGCAAGGAATCGATGAAATCCAGAACAAGCGGATAGGAAGAGAAAAATGCTATAGGAAACGCCAGTCCAATAACACTATCTTCTTCAGGAATAAAAGCCCGCTGCCGCTCCATCATATAATAATTGACGGTATTCCCTTTCTTGACAAGCTCACTGCCTATCCCACGCGCTATCATTAGGGTATTCCCAGTTCCGGAGAAGACAAAGTATTCTATATTCATATCCCGTTACCTCTCTTTCTATTTTCGCACAGATATTTTGCTGTCCGTCTGCCTACCCTATTGTAAAGCAAAAATCATTCGGAGTCGCTTGCATATATTTGCAAAGGCACGCCAAACCACTAAAGATAAGGTAAAATATACATAGCTTGGAAGACACAGTGCTAATGTGGGGAATATCCAGTAGAAGCCAAAAGGGAGGTTCAAAAAATGAGCAGAGATTCTGTCTATATGATAGGGGCCGGAGACCATGCAAAAGTCGTCATGACCACTCTGGAGGCCTGCAAAATTAGATGTGCCGGCATTTATGATGATGATGAGAACCTTTGGGGCAAGGAACTATGGTGTGTTCCTATCCTTGGCCCTACTTCAGATATGCCTGACGAACCAGGTAACATGGCGGTGATAGCTATCGGGTCGAACCGTGTGAGACGAGAGATCAGTAAAAAGTTTTCCAATATCTGCTGGCCTGTCATAGTTCACCCTTTAACTGATGTACACAGCTCCGTACGTCTTGGATATGGAACTATTGTATTTGCCGGCACTATAATTCAGGCGGACACAACGGTAGGCAATCATTCTATAGTAAACGCATCTGTTCTGATAGACCACGATTGTACGATAGGGGACTACTGTCACATCTTGCCCCGTGCCTGCATAGCAGATGGCGTATCTGTCGGAGATGGTTCTTTCATCGGAATGGGGGCCGTAGTTATTCCGCATACGCATATTTCAACAAACGTCACAGTCGGAGCGGGCTCGACAGTCATCAGGGATCTGGATCCAGACGGCACATTTGTAGGAACTCCGGCAAGAAGGATACTAAGGTCCGTGATCAGTGAGGGAGAATGGAGATCGTGATAGTTTCCGTGTCTTTTGTCACTTATTGAATCACACTGACCATTTCTTCCGGCTGTTCGGTATGGATCTCTGCAAATAGGCAACTATCGTTATAACTTATAAAAGCAGGCTTCGGGGAGTTATACCCCCTCAGTCTGCTTTTTGCAGATTGCATTACAGATGATTTTCCCAGCGACCGCCCTACTTTTTTATATCCATTTCGTATGCGAGAATGGACTGGTCGGAACGGGGCGTAAATTTCACTGTGTCCTTTATGCCGTATATATCCTGCTGAAAGTATAGCGGAACGATTCCGCAGTCTTCAACAATAAGCTTCGCTGCTTTTTCAAGGATAACAGCACGCTTTTTAGGGCTGGCTGTGGCGTCTGCCTCGTCGATGAGCTTGTCAAATTCAGGATTTGCATAGTGACAGCGGTTTGAACCGCCCTTTGCTGGATTTTTATCCCTTGTATAGAAAAGGACATTTGACATTTCCCCTACGTCTATTGGCTCTGACCAACCTGACATTACAAGGCTGGACTTGTCACCGGGACGCACAAAATCGAAGAAAATCGACTTCGGATGCAGGCGGAGCTCAACTTGAATGCCGACCTTGGTAAGCTGGCTTGCCAGTGCCTGGGCAACCTGCGCGTCATTTATATAACGGCCGTTCGGAGCATCAAGATAAACCTTGAACCCGTTGGGATAACCGGCATCTGCTATAAGTTTCTTCGCTTCTGCAGGATTGTACACAGGAGCTGGAATCTTTTTATTATAGCCACGTCTGCCTTCAAGGACCATCTGGTTTGTAGCGTAGGCATTGCCATTCATGATCACCTTTACAATCGCATCCCTGTCTATAGCCATTGAAAGAGCCTTGCGGACACGGATATCGTTGAAGGGGTTCTTGTCAAGGCCTATGATCCCAGGCCCTTTCGGCCTGTTCGCATCAACGTGTAGGAAGATAAGGCGTTCACTCGGGCGGTCGACAACCGTAAAGCCCTTTGTACTTTTTACTTTGGCTATGTCGCGGACAGGCACATCTTCGATAATGTCAACTTCTCCGGTAAGAAGAGCCGCCGTCCTGGTTGCTGCATTGCTGATGGGACGCAAAGTAACCTTCTTGATCTTCGGAGCGCCACCCCAGTAAGCATCATTGGCTTTCATTGAGATGTGGTCTTCCTTGACCCACTCCTGGAATATGTACGGACCTGTGCCGACCGGTGCCTGATTGAATTTTGTCTCTCCGACCTTTGTCCTGTATGCCTTGGGAAGGATACGCAGAGGCGCAAGCGACTCCAGCAGAACGGCAGTAGGTACGTTTGTGATGATTTTGATTTTGTAAGGGTCAACGACCTGCACATCCTTAATTGAGGCAGTGAAATCCTTAAGCAGTGAAGTACGACAGACGTCTATGGTGTAAACTACATCATCTGCTGTGAAACTGCTGCCGTCATGAAACTTTACACCTTTGCGTAGGTTGAAGGTCCACGTAAGGTTATCTTTGCCTATCGACCATGACGTTGCAAGGGCCGGAACAGGAACGCCAGCCGCGTTGTTGTTGAGAAGTCCATCAAACATATAACGTCCCATTGTGTTGGTAATCGTCTCATCCTGCTGTGACGGATCCAAAAAAAGCGCATCTGACCCAATTCCGATGACAATGCTCTTCTCTGCTGCCACCGCTGATGCAGCCACCATCAGCGAAAGTAAAAGTATAACCAGTATTGCTGCCAATTTTCTGCGCATGATGCATTCCCCCTCTTATTTTCTATGGTAACGACTACAGCCATAACAGCTGATAGTTCCTAATAAAGATGACACGCTATGGACCGTCCCTCAAGGTTACGAAGCACGGGACGGGCTGTTTTGCATATTTCCATCCTCTGAGGGCAGCGGTTTACAAACGGACAACCCTCAGGCAGGTCAATAGGGCTTGGCACATCCCCCTGTAATGGTTCGACTGCCTTCTCCCTGTCAAGCGTAGGTGCAGCGGCCAGCAAAGCTCTTGTGTATGGATGCATTGGTTTTTCAAAGATCAAATCGCGTTCCCCCTGTTCTACTATGAACCCAAGATACATTATACCCAGCCTCTCAGTCACATGGCGGACAACAGAGAGATCATGCGCTATAAAAAGATATGACAGGTTAAATTCATCCTTTAGATCCATCATCAGGTTAAGCACCTGAGCTTGTATGGATACATCAAGAGCTGAAACAGGTTCATCTGCTACTATAAAGGACGGATTGGTAGATATGGCCCTTGCTATGCCTATTCTCTGCCTCTGACCTCCAGAGAACTGATGAGGATAACGATCCGCCTGTTCAGGCCTGAAACCGACTATGTCAAGAAGCCTGTACATTCTCTCTATTGCCTCATCTTTACACGACACAACTTTATGAAATAGCATCGGCTCCATTATAATGTTTTTAATCTTCTGCCTGGGATTCAAAGAGGCATAAGGATCCTGAAAAATCATCTGCATTTTTTTGCGGACAGACATCATTTTCCTTGCACTGAACTTTGAAATATCTTCTCCGTCAAAGACCACTCTTCCTGCCTTTGGCTCAAGCAGCCTGACTATGGTCCTCGCAGTTGTCGATTTCCCGCAGCCGGATTCGCCGACAAGGCTGAATACCTCACCGCGCTTTAAATTAAACGATACGCCGTTTACCGCATGGACAACCTTTTTAGTTCTTCCTGTCAATCTGTCCAGGATCCCATGAGGCTGATCAAAACTTTGCACAAGGTCGCAGACTTCAAGAATGTATTCTGAATTATTAGGATCCTGATTACTATACATTCCCTTACCCTCCGTTATTCTTACATACAGGATTGTAACATGCAACCCTGCGCTCAGAGGAGACCTGTTTCATCTGAGGAATTTCATTCCGGCAGCGCTCTGTTGCTCTGCTGCAGCGCGGAGCAAAATAACAGCCGTTCGGCAGATCGAACAGACTTGGCACCATTCCCAATATCTGAGGTAAATGCCGTGTTCTTTCTCCCGACATCTTAGGGATTGAATCCATTAAGCCCTTGGTATACGGGTGATATGGATCCTTGATCAATTCCTTGGTCGGAGCCTCTTCGACTATCTTCCCACAGTACATTACAGCTACCCTGTGAGTCATTTCCGATACAACAGCAAGGTCATGCGTTATAAGAATAAGGGCCGATCCGAACTTCTTCACCAAGTTATCCATAAGGGTCAGTATCTGTGCCTGCACTGTCACATCAAGTGCCGTCGTGGGTTCATCGGCTATGATTATCCTTGGATTAGCCGCAAGTGCAATTGCTATGACAACACGCTGCCTCATTCCGCCAGAAAATTGATGAGGGTAACTCCTCAGACGCTCCTCAGGGTTTGATATGCCGACTTCATTCAGCAGATCAAGCATCCTCTTCTTACGTTGGGAAGAAGACAGACTGGTATGCAGACAAAGCATTTCATCTATCTGCCGGCCTATAGTCTGGAGCGGATTAAGAGATGTCATGGGATCCTGAAAAATCATCGATATTTCCTTCCCTCTGATATGGCGCATCTCATCTTCACTCTTTTTAACCAGGTCTTCTCCATTAAAAAGAACTTCGCCTTCGGCGATTCTTCCAGGGTAATCTATCAGGCGAAGAATAGAGAACCCCGTAACGGACTTTCCGCCGCCTGATTCTCCGACAATGCCAAGTATCTCACCGGTCTTTAACGTAAAATCAACGCCGTCAACAGATTTAACTGTACCGCGAAAGATATCGAAGTAGGTTCTTAAATTTTTTACTTCCAGTAAAAATTCTGACATTTACTTCACCTACTTCAAACGCGGATTGAATTCATCACGGAGAAAATCTCCGAGGAGATTGATCCCGAATACAAGAAACATAATAAACATTCCCGGTAGGACAGAGGACCACCAAAGCCCGCTGAAGAGCACATCATAGCCGTTTTTGACAAGCAGGCCGAGGGATGGCTCAGTAACTGGGACCCCGACGCCAAGGTAACTCAGCGTTGCCTCCGTCAGTATCACTGATCCGACCTGTATTGTGGCTATGACAATAAGCGGTGTCAGTATATTGGGAAGTATATGGCGAAGTATTACCGAGAATGGAGAGAGTCCGATAAGTTTCGCCGCATCTACATATTCTTTTTTCTTTTCCCCCAGCACAGAACCCCGGACAGTACGAGCATAAAGCACCCATCCAACTATTGTAAGCGCCAATACAAGCTTGCCTAGCCCCCTTCCAAAGGCCGCCATAATAAACAGAGCCACCAGCATTGCCGGAAAGGAGAGCTGTACATCCACAACGCGCATGAGAAAACTGTCCAGCCGCCCGCCGAAATAACCTGCAATCAACCCTAACGCGGTTCCTATGGTACAGGAAAGAGCCACTACAATTATTCCGATAAAGAGGGAAATCCTGCTTCCGTAAACTATGGCACTCAGCATGTCACGGCCCTGCTCGTCAGTACCGAAGAAAAACGCGGGGTCTCCTCCGCTCATCCATGACGGCGGTTTATATGCATCCATAAGGTCCAGCCCCGCGATGTCATATGGATTCTGCGGGGTGAACATCGGGCCTATCGTTACCATCAACAGGAAGAAAACAACTATGATCAAACCCGCTACTGCACCCGGACTTCTTACAAAATTATGAAAAAACTCGCTGTTAAAAAAATCCTTTATTTTCTTACTCACATTCATCACCTCAGGTCAATGCGCGGGTCTATCAGAGTGTAAATAATATCCACCATAAAGTTAATAAATACAAACATAGCCGCAACTATTATCAAATATGCCACAATAACAGGCCTGTCGGCGGTGTTGATCGAATCTACAAGAAGCTTTCCCATCCCTGGCCATGCAAATATTGTCTCGGTCACAGTCGCAAAAGCAATGAGGCCGCCAACTTCCATTCCGAATACAGTTACCACAGGCACAAGTGCATTTTTCAGAGCATGGGAAAAGAGCAGATTTTTCCATGAGACACCTTTTGCTCTTGCAAACTTGATAAAATCCTGGCGCATGACCTCCATGATCTGAGCCCTTATGAGACGTATCATCATAGCAAGGGTGCCAAGTGCCAGTGAGACTGCCGGCAGGATTATGTGCCTGAAACCATCCCAAGTCATAAAAGCAAATGGGATGCCAAAAAGAGTATCGGTAACACCGCGTCCTGAAGACGGCAGAAAACCCTTCTCAACCGCGAAGTAAAATATAAGCAGTATGCCGACCCAAAACGACGGAAGCGATATACCAAAAAGAGAACCGGCCATTATTACGCGGCTGAACGTGTTATTCGGCCATGCACCGGCAAATACACCGCACGGCAGGGCTATAAGCAGGGAGATTATCACCGAAAGACACACAAGTTCGAGAGTTGCAGGCATGCGCTCAATAATCAGAGTAAGGGCAGGACGTTTGAATATATATGACACACCCATATCTCCATGCAGTAGATTAACAAGGAAGACCTTGTACTGCACCCACAGTGGCTGGTCCAGCCCAAGGGCAGTTCTTGCCTCTTCTATTTGTGCATCTGTCGCCGTCGGAGGTACTATCATAAGGACAGGGTCGCCTGTAAAGCTCATAACACAAAATACAATGACAGAGACCACAAAGAGGACCGCAAACATCTGAATAATTCTCTTGAGCATATATTTAAGCATCTAATCTCTCTCCATTTCACCTGTTATAATCAGCACTGGTTCGGACGTACTTTTTCATCGAATTCCTTCCACATCCGGGCGCGAAGCTTTTCATCCGTCAAGATATCTGCGGCAGTCATAGCCAGTCCTTTTGCAGCGAGAAGAACTACTTCGTCGGCTCTGGGGCTGACGGCAGCATTACAGAATGATTCATGGTGGGCTGTGACGCTTCCTGGTCCGGCAATTGAAAGATATTCGTGAATGGCGGGCACCACCAGTGAAACATTGCCAATATCGGAAGAACCTACCTGTGCGGTGTAGTCTGGATAGTTCATTATTTCTCCGAGGGTTTCCATATTTGCTTTAAAAGCCTCTCCCAGCGCCATACTCGGATAGCGTTCAGCATAAATATCTGCGCCATTGACCTTAAAGCCTGCCCCGGTAAGAAGTGCTGCTGATTTTGCTATGCGCTCTATATCGCCGAACATATTTACCAGCGTCTTTTTCTTCCCTGCGCGCACAGTGAATGAGGCCGATGTATAGTCTGGAATAATGTTTGATGCAGTTCCTCCCTGAGTAATTATGCCGTTTATCTTGCTCTCGTTGCTCCATGTATGGCTGAAAGAGTCGATTCCATTAAAGAAGGCGATCATGGATGCAAGTGCATTGACACCATCCGCCGGACTCGATGAGTGAGCCGCCTTACCGAAGAATTCAACATCAACGGACTGAGCGGCAAGTCCATGGCGTGCGATTATGTTCTCCGTAGCCGGGTGTATCATAAGCGCGCAAGTAAAACCATCAAAAACTCCGTTATCGGCCATCGGGATCTTTCCTCCACGCGTCTCTTCCGCCGGTGTTCCGAAAACCACAACTTCTCCGGAAATATTATTTTCATCCATCGTCTTTGACAGTGATATGGCAGCTCCGACGGCACTTGCAGCAATAATATTATGGCCGCATCCGTGCCCTATCCCGTCAAGCGCGTCATATTCCGCAAGAAATGCAATCTTGACGCCGTTGGGATTATTCGTCGGGCATGTTGCCTTAAATGCTGTTTCCATACCGCAAAACGGGGTCTCTACAATAAAGCCGTGCTTCTCAAGCAGTTCTTTCTGCCACTTTACCGCATTATACTCACGTAGCCCCAGCTCCGGATTATCGTGTATGTCATGACTGAGTTTGAGCAGTTCCGCCCTAAGTTCTTCCACCGCAACAGCTATTTCTTCCTTGACCGACAGCACTCTGAAATCCCTCCCGATTTTTCAGTACATAGTTTATGTATACATATTTTACATAGCTGTACATCATTATACATGGGCACAAAGAATACACAATACAGCTTATGTAAAATCAAGCAAATGATAATCAAACCTTAGGGCGGCCGATGATGAACCTGCTTGAGAACAATTGTTAATATGTGTAAGCATTATCCGGCGCCGGTTCTGATAATTCTAAAAAATATGATATAATTTAATAATGGGTCAAACTAAGATAAAAGAGTGAAATTACTGTCAGCATATGAGGTGATTAAATATATTTGAAGTGCGGGCGTTCATATAAAAATGGAGGATAAAAATGTATAAAGGAATTATTGAAGGGATTAACGAATTAATGCCTGCTCCGAATTTTATCTGGGGTGCAGTGTTTATGGTTTCTGTTGTCATTTTCATCGTTGTCTTTTTGCTTTTTTGCCACCGGTTTATTAATGCCAGGAGAAGAGCCCTTCTACCTGTAGAAACAACAGATACCGAAAAGATACTCGGATCAAGTGATTTGGAGCAACAGATGCTTAATCTGTCCTATGCTCACAGGAACGTCAAATGGAAGAAATACAATTTTGTAATAAGAGATAGAAATGACATTGCCTACAAAAAATTGAACAAAATTCGTGACACCTTATCTGGGGTATCCCCGGAAATTATTGCGCTGGTACCAGCCGCGCGCTGGCTATTTGACAACTTCCAGATTATGTACAGAGAGCTCAAGAAAATCAAGGCCGCGGAGACAAGCGATAAAATCCTTCCTATATTACAGGAAGGGGAATTCAAAGGATATCCGAGAATTTATGTTCTTGCCAGAAAAATCGTAAAGCTGTCAGGCGGTTATTTGAACGAGGACAAAATCTCTCTTATGGTAAAGGCATACCAAAAAGAGCTCTCATTAACAGACACGGAACTTTGGGCCCTCCCCGAAATAATAAGCTTCTGTCTCTTAGAAAGCATAACATCTGTGGCTGAGGATATTATAAATATCACAGAGACAAAATTTAAAGCTGACCTTTTTGTTAAGAACAGCCTGAGGGAGCAAGGAAACACGATCAGTATCGATCCCCTTCTTAAGGGGGTGGAAGAAAAGTACAGCAAAAATATTTCATTCCATTCTTATGTTATATACCTGCTGAAAAATATGGCTTTTGACGATTCCTCCATCCAAAGATATGTAGAATGCTATTTCAATGAAACAAAATACTCAAAACCTTCAGATATATTTCTGGATGAGGGCAAACTGGAATCGTACCTTGAGTCCAACATCCGGATCTTTTTAGCCAGTTTATGGGAAGCATCTGAAATAGACGGTGTGATTTTTTTTGAGGACCTTTCAACCATTGAGCACATCCTGCTTAAAGACCCGGCAGAAGTATATCCTGCTATGGATCAAAAGAGCCGCAGCAATTACAGGGCTGTAATAGAAAAACTATCGCTGAAACATAAAATGGAAGAAAAAA
Source organism: Synergistaceae bacterium (assembly GCA_021372895.1). NCBI lineage: Bacteria > Thermotogati > Synergistota > Synergistia > Synergistales > Synergistaceae > Synergistaceae bacterium. The sequence goes on along the minus strand of JAJFTP010000095.1, from coordinate 9,765 downwards.
CAATAGCAGAGTTTTGCCTGGAACTTGCCGTCAAAGGCAGAGATGATCTGAAATGTGCTAATCATGTCGGCTCTTACCTTATCGGTCATGGATATCCCCTCCTGGTGGCAAAAATTTTAAATAAACCGGGCCCCATGAATCTTCAGCCCAAGCATAATTTCAAAGGACTCTTATATTTTATCTCTTTATACGTGACAATTTTTATAGCTTACTGTATTTTAATATACATTCTGCGGCGTTCTAAAGTAACATGCGGGATATATGGTGAATTATTTTTCCTCGCCGCTGCATTGTGTATTGTTATCGGGATAGCCACTGATATAACAAATAATATATTTGCCAGGCTTATCAAGGTGAGGGAGTTGCCTGCTCTTGATTATCTAAAAGGCATCCCCGACAGGGCCCGGACATTTCTGGTAATGCCCGTGATCATTTCATCCAAAAAACAAGCGCTTGAGTATGTAAGTAAACTGCAAAGACATTATTTGACCAATAGGCAGTCAAATCTTTTCTTTGCCCTGCTGGTCGACTTTAAGGATTCTCCTGCAAAAGAGTTGCCGGAAGATAAAGAGCTTGAAAATGTTTTAATTGAAGAGATCAACAGGCTGAATACTCTTTATCCATCAGAATACAATCGTTTTTCGCTTTTCGTAAGATTCCGGAAATGGAATGAATCTGAAAAATGTTATATGTGTTGGGAACGTAAACGGGGAAAGCTTGAGGAATTTAACGCCCTTCTGTCAGGGGAGAAGGATACAAGCTATTCGATCATATTGTGTGATGAAAACCTGCTTCATACCTTCAAATATGTGATCACATTGGATTCCGATTCTGTCCTTTTAAAGGATAACGCATCAATGCTTGTCGGTATAATAGATCACCCCCTAAACCAACCGGTTATAGATTACGAGAAGAGAAGGGTTAAAGACGGCTATGCAATAATTCAACCTTCTATAACAAATAATATCCAATACAAAAAAAACAACCTTTTTTACAAAGTCTTTGCCGGCAAACAGGGATTAGACCACTACTCAACAGTCATATCGGATATTTATCATGACATATTTGACGAGGGCGTTTTTGCCGGCAAAGGGATATACGATATAAAAGCCTTTCATGCCATTATGAACAAGAACATACCGGAGAACAGCGTACTGAGCCATGACCTGCTAGAAAGCTGTTATGTCAAAACCGCTTTTTCCGGCGCTGTAAAAATAATGGAAGACTATCCCGGCAACGTCATCTCCTATGCACTAAGGGAGCATAGATGGATAAGGGGAGATTGGCAGCTATTGCCGTGGCTGTTTAAGAAAAAAACACTTGCCGGGTTATCCAAATGGAAAATATTCGACAATCTCAGGCTAAGTCTTGTGCCGCTGTGCAAAGTCCTTATAATAATTCTAAATCTTGCACTGATGCCGGAGATTTATTACCTCTGGCTGCCTTTGGTGTTTTTCGCTGATATTGTCAGTCTCTTTTTTATTCTTTATGGGATTATTTCGCAGAAGATCCGCAGACCGAAACTTGTCATTGTATATAAAGATCTGCTGAAAGACATCTTGCAGATTATACAAAGGGCGCTCCTGGATATAGCCTTCGCGCCATACAGGGCCTATATTGCTGCGGATGCAATATTACGGACATTGTACAGGCTTATTAAGAGCAGGAGACACCTTCTTATGTGGAATACCGCCGAAACCACAGAGAAATACGCCCTGGGTACAAAAACAAACTATTTTCTTCATATGTGCAGTTCCCTGATACCTTCCGCTATAATAATCAAATTGTTATCCTCAGTTGAGATACCACTGACAGGAATGGTCCTTTACGGGACATTATCCGCCGCCTGGGGTCTATCGTATCTGATAGCTTACGGTATCAGCCTGCCGGAGGACAACAGTCAAAAGATCATATCGGATGAGAATGAGAAGATGCTGAGGGAGACAGCACGCAGAACGTGGCAGTTCTTTAAGGATTTCTCAACAGAGAGCAACAACTGGCTTTGCCCGGACAATTACCAGAGTGAACCCACGGAGAAAGTCACTGACAAAACTTCGCCAACCAATATTGGGCTTCAACTTTTATCAGTCCTTTCAGCAAGGGATTTAGGATTTGAAACCCTGAACAAAACATTGGAATATATCTGGAAGATATTCCAATCCATTGAGCGGCTGCCAAAATGGAGGGGACATCTTTACAACTGGTACAACATCAAAACTCTTGATGTGTTGAATCCCCCATATATATCTACTGTAGACAGCGGAAACTTTTATGCGTATATGATTACTCTTAAAAACGGGCTCCTTGAGCTTATTGATGCTCCGCTGCTCTCGCCTGATCTGGTCTTTGGCCTCAGAGATATTATAGGCTTATGCGGTTATGATATTGAACTAAAAAATAATTACGAGACAATAGAAGAATTTATAAACGAAATTACCAAGATAAAGGGAAATATTAATTCACAGGACCATGCCCACAGAGAAGGAGCCCGCTTTATCGGAGAGCTAAACTTCAGCATCGACTCCATCTTAAATGAAATCTCAGATTTCGAAATAAGCGGCAGCTTTGCTTCTGTGCCCACATTGAGGGAGCTTGTCTTAAAAGATAATTTACATGCAAAGGCTCTTATGGAAAAAATAGAGTCCATTACCAAAAATATAGACATTATGTTTAGTAATGTCGATTTTCGTTTTCTATATAATGAAAAACGCAAGTTGTTCCATATCGGCTACAATTTGTCATCACAAAAACTGGATTCAGGCTGCTATGATCTGGCTGCCTCCGAATTTTTACTGACCAGCTTTTTAACCGTGGCAAGAAACGATGTGCTGGTAGAACATTGGTATAAACTTGGAAGACCTCTTACTATCGTTGACGGGATACCATGCTTTGTATCATGGAGCGGAACTATGTTCGAATACCTTATGCCGAATCTGGTCATGAAGGAATACAAAGGTTCTGTCTTTGCCGAGACATCAAGAGCCGCAGTTATAAAACAGATAAAGTATGCTAAGCGGATAGGGATCCCATGCTGGGGCATATCCGAATCACAGCACTACCATTTTGACCAGGACTCCAATTATCAGTACAGGGCATTCGGCGTGCCGGAGCTGCGCCTTCAGCCTTCCCTGAGCCCGACATTGGTAGTTGCCCCCTATGCAACGATAATAGCCTTGGATTACGCCGATAAGCATTGCTTCTCAAATCTCAGGAAGCTGGCAGAGCTCGGATGTACCGGTTATTATGGATACTACGAAGCAATAGATTTCAACGGTCCCGACCCTGTAGCCATAACTCCATACTCTATAGTTAAATCTTTCATGGCCCACCATCAGGGCATGAGTCTGGTATCTATAAATAATTTCATTCATAACGGAGTAATGAAGAGAAGATTTCATGCCGAACCCATTATAAAGGCCACAGAAATGCTTCTCGAAGAAAAACTTGCCTCATATTTTATCCTGATTTCCAGGAAAGGGTATAATATCCAACTCAAGAAAATGGATATCCCTCAGGAAATCCCTCATAAAAGACATGTCAGCAAGGTCGCACCTGAAATGCCCATAGCACATTTACTGTCAAACGACAACTATTCTATAATGATAACTTCAGACGGAGATGGTTTTAGCTATTACAGGGACTTAATGCTTTACAGATGGAGATCCGATATTTATGCCTGTACGGGCAGTTATATATTTATAAAAGACATAAAAAGCGGTAGGCTTTGGAGCAGCACGTATAATCCTACTAAGACAGAACCGGACGAATATAAGGTCATATTCTCGCCCCATCAGATAGAGTTTAACAGAAGAGATGATGATGTATCCTCTCATACGGTTGTGAATCTGTCACCGAATCATAACCTAGAGGTCCGTAAAGTTACATTGACTAACCACAGCAACGAGAAAAAACTCATAGAACTGACAAGTTATATGGAGGTAGTTATGGATAGTTTTTCGGCGGAAATCGCTCACCCTGCGTTTAACAAACTTTTCATAGAAAGCCAGTTTATAGAAGGGCATGATATTTTTCTGTCTAAAAGACGGGATGGGAAAGACGGCAAATCCCCATACCTGATGCATATGGTCAAATCACAACTGAAACTTTCAAGAAGTATCGAATATGAGAACGACAGACTGAAATTCATCGGCAGAAATAATACAGTCCGAAACCCGGATACAGTCGTAGAAAGCCGCCCCATGTCGAATAACGCAGGTTTTTCAAATGATCCTATTATAAGCTTAAGGGTAAACATTGATTTGGAAGCAGAAAGCACAGCCAGTATTTATTTTATTACAGGAGTGTGTTCCGGAAAGGAAGAGGCAATAAGAATAGGCGAGGAACTAAACTATATCCCTCAGCTAGAGGATATAAATGTAAAGTTCAGGCTACAAAGTGCCCTTGAACTTAAATATCTGAATATCTCAAGTTCAGAGCTTAACGCATTTCAGAATTTAATCAGTCCGATATTTTATCCGTCAATTTATTACAGAGGTCCGGCAGAGAACATCCGACGGAACTGGGGGAACCAAAGCGATTTATGGAAATTCGGCATATCCGGAGATAACCCTATAATGTTACTGAGGGTCAACTCTACTGAGGATGTCGGGATAATAAAGGATGTAATCAAAGCTTATGAATATCTGAGAATAAATGAGGTAAATATAGATCTGGTGATACTCAGCGAAGCTCCATACGGTTACATGCAGAAGCTTGACGATATGCTGAATGAGATGACATCTTCTCTTAAGATATATGATGAAAAGAGGGAGCAACCCAGCCTCTTTATACTACATACATACCAGATGACACCGACTGAGGTGGATCTGCTCCTCACCGTTGCGAGAGTTGTTTTCACAGATAAGACAGGCATATACTTCAGGAATGTCAAGGAATCGTTTTGAGCAAAGATGCAACGTTATATGGAAAGGCGATGAAATCGTTGAATGAAGAAAATATATCCCCTATAGAGAACCAAAACTGTGAGTTCTTCAACGGCTTCGGTGGTTTCGTTGAAAATGGCAGAGAATATGAAATCATTCTAAGTGATTATAACAGACCTCCCGCACCATGGGTCAACGTAATAGCCAACCCTGATTTTGGCTTTTTGGTTACTGAATCAGGCGCTGGAATGACATGGGCAGTTAACAGCAGAGAGAATAAAATAACGCCGTGGTCCAATGATCCTGTATGCGATAGGGCTTCAGAGGCAATATATATCAAGGACGAGATAACCGGAAAGGTAATAACTACAACGTCCCTTGGAAGAATGGACAGAGGAACTTACAGGGTAAGGCATGGTTTTGGATATTCGGTTTTCTTTCATGACGAAAACAATATTAAGCAGGAGCTTAAGGTATTAACTCCACTTGACGAGCCTGTAAAACTTTGGAGCCTCAAGCTTGTCAACCTTTCCGACCAGGACAAGTATTTGAGCGTCACTTATTATGTGGAATGGGTCATGGGCGTGGATAAAGAACATGCAGAACCATACACAGTGTCCTCTTATAACAATGAAAACGAATACCTTACAGCAAAAAATACATATAATGGTCGTTTCCGGGAACAGAAAAGCTTTATATTCTCGAGCGAAATGATAACGGGCTATACGGGGAACCGGAGGGAATTTCTGGGCTTAAAAGGCTCCATAACAAACCCAGAAGGACTGAAGAAAAAATTATCATGCAATACCGGTGTGGGATACGATCCATGCGGAGTTATACAGGTATCGATAGCAATAAAGCCTGGTGAAAGCAAAACTGTCGTTTTTGGCCTGGGACAGAGTGCAGATTATAATAAAATAAAAACATTAAGATACAAGTATAAAGATGCTTCCATGATCGACATTGAACTGGAAAAAATAAAGGCCTATTGGGACGGCATTCTGGGCACCATCAAGGTGAAGACCGAAGATAGAGCTATTGATATACTTCTGAACGGCTGGCTTCTATATCAGACTGTTTCCAGCAGGATCAATGCAAGGTCTGCCTTCTATCAGTCGGGGGGGGCTTATGGGTTCAGAGACCAGCTTCAGGATGTGCTTGCCCTTCTATATACCGATCCAGGGGTAGCAAGAAAACAGATTATGCTCGCCTGCAGCAGACAGTTTGAAGAAGGTGATGTCCAGCACTGGTGGCATCCTCCTACCGGGGTTGGGGTACGGACGAGAATTAGCGACGACTTGCTCTGGCTTCCCTATGTCACTGCCATTTATGTCAGATGCACAGGCGACTATTCCATACTGAAGGAAAGGGTCCCTTATATTAAGGGTCCGCTGTTGGACAAGGATAAACATGAGGCTATGTTTACTCCTGAAGTATCGGATATGGATGGTACTGTTTATGAACATTGCAAGAAAACCATAATTTATACACGGTTTGGAGTACATGGCCTGCCATTGATGGGAGGCGGCGATTGGAACGACGGTATGGATCAAGTCGGCATTGAGGGCAAGGGAGAGAGCATCTGGCTGGGATGGTTCCTTTATGGACTGCTTGGGGAATTTATCCCCCTTTGCAGCCATGAAAAAGACAATGACTTTGCCAAAGAACAGGAAAGCAGCAGAAAAACACTTTTATGCAACATAGAGGAACATGCATGGGATGGCGAATGGTATATAAGGGCTTTTTATGACGATTACGAAAAAATAGGCTCAAGGGAAAACGACGAATGTAAAATTGATTCCATCAGCCAGTCTTGGAGCGTTATTTCAGGCGGAGCAGAAAGAGATAGGGCGTTAAAAGCTATCCACTCTGCCAAACAATATTTGGTCAATGAGAAAGACGGACTCTCTTTACTCCTTTATCCTCCCTTCGACAAAACCAACAAAAATCCAGGATACATTAAAAATTACTATCCTGGAGTAAGGGAAAACGGCGGTCAATATTCTCACGCGTCAGTATGGCTGGCTATCGCCGCTTCTATGATTGGCGATCACAGTCTAGCACATACACTCTTCACAATGCTGAACCCCATTCACATAACTTCCGCCAGGAAGGATGCGCTCCGGTATGAAAAGGAGCCTTACGTTATGACGGCGGATATATCATCCGTGGGCGGATCGGATACAGGCAGGGGCGGCTGGAGTTGGTATACTGGGTCGGCAGGATGGATGTATCAGGGACTGATCAAAAATTTTCTCGGAATCATAAAAGAAAATACCGGACTGATAATAGCTCCTTCAACTCCGGCAAGCTTCGGGGATTATACAGTTTGGTACAGGTACGGAAATACAACGTACGAAATAAGGGTTATAAATAAAAGTGATGAAAATACAGGTATAACCGAGTTAACCGTTGACGGGGCCAGACTTTCCGGCAACATGCTACAGATGGCAGACGACGGCGCACATCATCTGGTTATAGCAGAGCGGAAAACGCCAGGGAATTTGAACGCGTAGGAAGAGCCAGTAAAGGCTGGCGGATGGGCGGATGGCTGGCTCTTCCATATTGATTTCTCATTATTGGGCTGCCGTGCACATCAAGAGTGAAAAATGATCCCATTATCGTTTTGCCGGAATCAGCAAAACAGACGACAGTGATTGACGTGCGATATTATGGCTTACGCTTCCCAAGAAAAATTCTTTTACGAAACCACGGCCCTGGCTGCCCATGACAACAAGCTGTACATTACGTTCTTTGACTAATTGCAGGATCTTGACCGAGGGGGACCCAAATTTCAAAACTATATCCACCTCGGCATGTCCCTTCTCCTTAAGGATCCTTTGCATGTTTTCAAGGCGTTCGGTGTCGATCTTATCAAACTCCTCTATGCGATCATCAAGATAGGGACTGATGCGATATTGATCCTGCACATGAACTAATGTAATTTTCTTTATTTTATCAGCCGCTGCCATTTCTACTAAGCAGTCAAACGCCTGTTCTGCATTTTTAGAGAAATCAGTTGGGAATAAAACATGATTTGTTATTTTGCCACCTGCTGCTTTTGTGCAGGATATTCCTGGTCCTTCTCCATCTAAATCCAATTTAACAATCAGGATAGGTTTTTCTACATTATGGATCAACTCATTGGCCATAGGACTGAAAATGTCCTTATCTGTACCGACTACAACGGCTGAATAATTTTCTTCATCAGCAATTTTGTTTATCTCACTTGTTGAAAATCCTGATAATAACCTTGCCTCTACCTCATATCCTTGTTTTTCAAGTATTTCTTTCTGGTTTTGAAGGTTTTTTTTAAAATCAATAAGCGCTGTAGGGCTGTAAAAATTATTGATCCCCAGAATTTCCAGCATATCCCAAAACTGCAGCAGCAGACACTTCTCAATGCCATAAACATTTAAAGCCCCAAAACAGCTCACAAGAGCCTGAGAATCCCTTGATAGATCCAATGCAACGATCACCCTTCTAAACATAACGATTCCTCCTTCTTGATAAAATTTGGAAAAGTTAATATTGCTCTACATCGATTTGTTTTATACCATAATTGTCCTATAAAAACAACGGTTAGCATGTACATCAACCAAATAGCAAAGTGACATTTTCATCTTATTTTGCTGGCATATTCTTGCGTAAATAGGCTTTTATACGCGCATTTACATTTTCAACCAGATTGCAATAAAAAAATGTGTAATCATATTGGTGATAAAAACCTGGTGGCGACGTCTGTAATAAATCAGCGTTTGACGGCCGAGGGATAATAAGTGCACCGTCTATTATCTGAGCTCCTGTATAATATGGAATATATTGTACGTTGTCCTCTGTGAAGAACATAGCACCAAGATTTTTTTCCGCAGGGACAAAATCTTTTGTTAATGTCATTGTCAATGGATTTACTGCAACCGTACCTTTTATGACAATGGAAACAGGCGAGTCAGCTTCCTGTGTGTTATAACTGATTATGCATCCAGTCTCATCAGGAGTTTCACTCATTTTAAGGTGCGGATATTTTTCCAGATCTTCTTGCGTAACAGGCCAGCCGATAACATACGCAGCTACAAGCTGTTTCTGCAGTGTTTTATCATTAAAACGACGTTTAAGCAACATAAATAAAAGGTTTGAACCCTGACTATGACCGGATAATATGAAAGGTCGCCCTTTATTCCAATTTTTCATATAGTAGTCAAATGCATGTTCAACATCATCATATGCAATATCCATTGCATGATGGTTATTGCTGTTGAGCGGCGCATTTAAAACATATATCGTAGCCTGTCTATAATATGGCACATAAAGATTAGCGGAACCATTGAAAATCCCTGCCTGACTTTTGATCCATTGTGGGATTTTTTTGTCTATTGCCGCCTCTTTTATTGACTGATTCCAGTTCTTATCATCAAAGTAAGTTGTAGGATAAAAAAACAGTACATCTACCGGATATCTGGCAGTATCTTTAGGAGTTACAGCCCATGAAGATATATCAGAATATACAGGGGCAGCGGGAGCAGAAGAAAAACTGAAAGGATCAGCAGGACCTGAAGATGCGCTGCATAAAATTGGATCCCATGATAAAAGAAGCAAAGATAGGAGAGACAGTACGGTATAACGGTAAATACGCGATGACAAAACAGACAACCCCTTTCTGAACAGCTTTACAAGTATATAGAATACTCTAATAATATGATACTTTAAAAGTATACCATTCATATAATTCTGTGTAAACGGGTCGCATTGCGTCATTAAAAAAGTACTCAAAAACACATCGTTGCGTCAAAACAAAAATGTACTTGAAAATATCCCTAGCAGAAGCACGAAAAGAGGGATATGGATGACGCTGACGATGAAGGAAAAGAAATCTGTTGGAATT
>JAJFTP010000094.1 GCA_021372895.1 Synergistaceae bacterium | reverse complement strand
CGGTTGTAGCAACCTGCTCCAAGAAAGCAGCGAAGTTCCTCCGCCGTTTTGTTTTTGTTCATGATCCCGCTCACATGCCTGTATATCCCCGCTTCATCCTCAAAAGGTTCAGGAAGCTTCATCGCTTCCTTCATGCGGACCTCTTCAGGAATGTCCGCGATCAGATCCTCGATCGACTCCACCCCGATAAACTTCAGCATCTCCTCCTGCACCTCAGGCTCCGAGTTCGGAATATAAGGGTAAACCTTCTTCCCCATGTCACTACCTCCCAAATCAAAAATTAAATCCCTGTTTATCTCTTAAAAAATCTTTTGCTTTTGACTTTTCATTTCCCCAACCCCAACCGCCGGTAAAACGGCGAATAGATGGGGCAGATGCAAAACAGTTTGGCAGTGACCACACCGGAGGCGTATGTCTGATACGTCGAGGATTGGGAACTGCCGAACTGTGCAGCAGATGCCCCATATATTCGCCGTTTTAAGCTATGCCACCGCCATCAACGACAAGACTCGAGCCAGTCACCCATGGGGCCATATCGCTGCAAAGGAAGAACACACACATTGCGACATCCTCAGGTGTCCCCAACCTAGCCATCGGCCGCTGTGCACAATCTTCCTTGTACTTCTCGTCATACACTCTGCCCAGCTGCTCACATTCGCTCTTAAGCATCGGTGTGTCGATGTCGCCGGGGCAGACACAGTTCACGTTTATATTGTCGGGACCGTGGTCGATCGCCATCGCCCTTGTCATATTCCAGACCCCGGCCTTTGCCGCACAGTAGGATACCGCGTGGTCTCCGCCTTTCAACGCCCAGCCTGACCCTATATTTACGATCTTTCCTCCGCCGGCTTTTTTCATGTAGGGGACGACATGCTTGCTCATCAGAAATACGCTCTTCAGCGTCACATTCAGGGCAAGATCCCAGTCCTCTTCGGATAAAGTCTCTACTGTATGGCGGCGGGCGACACCCGCACAGTTCACAAGTATGTCTATTTTTCCGAATTTCTCAATAACGGCGTCTGCCAGAGTTTTGCAGTCGGATTCTTTTGTGACGTCGCACTTAATGAAAACGGCATTGTTGCCGGCGGAAACTATTTCACTCCGGACACAATTCGCGAGATGTTCGTTGATGTCAGCCATTACAACTGTAACACCTGCATTTGAAAAGAACCTTGATATCCCGGCGCCTATCCCGGAAGCTGCACCTGTCACGACAGCTATTTTTCCTTTCATACCACAGAGATCGTTAAGATCGATCACACTGACCACTCCTCTATTGTTGAAAAATAAAAATTACAGTATACAATGAATACATGCTTTAATACTTTATATATGATACTTATTTTTATGTCAAGCGGTTCTGCTTGCACTATACAGGACAACTGTATATATTTGTTACAGTACGGAAAAATTGGGTGGAGATGATCAGATGGCGAGAAGTAACACTCCCGGGAAAACATCAGCGGATCATGTATACGAAGGTATTCGCAGAGGCATTTTCGATAAGACGCTGAAAAGCGGGCAGAGGCTTCCCGAAATCTCCATAGCAAAGGAATACAACGTCAGCAGGACTCCTGTAAGGGAAGCTCTGCGACGCCTGGAGAACGAGGGGCTAGTGCAGATCGTCCCCGGATGGGGTGCGTGCCTGGCATCCCCCACTAAACAGGAAATTATAGACACCTACGAAGTCAGGTGCAACCTTGAGGTTATGGCAATAAGAAAGGCATCACACCTCATCACCCCCTTACAGCTCTGCATGCTCCAGGAGCAGATAGACAACGAAAGAAAAGCTTTCGAAGAAAAGAACCTCGAGCTCTACATGAACGTTAATGACGCTTTCCACCAGATAATTGCCGAATCTTCAGGCAACAGCACCCTTGCCGGATATGTAAAAAACATACTTTCAAGGACCTATGTCCAGACAATATTCTTCGAATCCTTCTTCAACTTCGCTGACAACCCCAGCCTCGAAGAGCACATCAGGCTTATGGAAGCCCTAAAGGAACACGATGAAGCAAAGTGCGTTAATTTAATGGAGGAACATATCAGACTGGCTATGGAGGCTTTGGGGCAATGAGGGCGGCAAACTAAGCTGAAACCGTCGTTTGCGCTGGCAAGCAATTGGCAAGCGTCGGCAAGCGATAGGCAAGCGATTGCAGGGGCTGCCGGAAGTACTATGAGGCGGGAGTCGATTGGGAATCAATTGCAAATCAGTTGGGAGTCTGTTGTAGGGGCAGTCAAACAGTAGTCAAACGATCGGTAGTCAAACAGTAGTCAAACGGTTGTAGAATCTGCCGGGAGTCCCATCCGGCGGGGGATTTTGCAGAAAAAACTTCTGGCGGATAATTTATGATCAAATCAAAAACGAGAAGCAAAAACCAGACCTGGATTCCCGCTCAAGGGCATGCGGGAATGACGGGGAGGGGCGCAATTGGGGCAGATCGGAGATGATGACGACGCAGGATCTGTCGGAAAAACATCCGACGGGAGTCAGTAGGAAATCGATTGCAAATCAGTTGGTCCTTAGGTCTTAACAACCGCTCGCAACCGCTTCCCGCGACCGTTCCTGTCGCAGCTTCGCGCGGCATCTTCATGCCGCACTTCGCCAAAGTACTACCGGGCATACGTTGACGCGAAGGACCGCAAATGTTGCTAAGTCAGCGCTCCGATCTGCCCCAATTGCCGCAATTGGGGCAGATCGCGAGTGATAACTACGCAATGCGCAGGGAAGCCTCACGAAGGCGTATATTAATACGTCGAAGTGAGGGTCCGCAAGCTTTGCTAAGTCAGCGCCGCGAGATGCCCCAATTGCTAGAAGGCGTCCTTACCCTTGGCAGAGATAAAGGCATCGATGGGATTGACGTTCTTCTCCGAATGTGTCTGTCTCCATGTCTTTATCGGCATGCCCCAGATCTTGATGAATCCTACTGAGGCTGATTGATCAAAAATGTCTCCTGCGGAATATGTGGCAAGGGCTTTGTTATAGACAGAGCTCTCTGACTTCATTCCGTTCACTGTTCCATTACCCTTGTAGAACTTCATCCTTACTGTGCCGCTGACAGCCTTCTGCGTGCTGTC
>JAJFTP010000093.1 GCA_021372895.1 Synergistaceae bacterium | reverse complement strand
GGCTGCCAGATAATAGATCGCCTGGGCTGCGGTTTCGGCATTCCGCTTGCCGGACTTGGTTTCGAAGAAGGTGTCCAGACCCATTTGCTGCCAAATTTGCTTAACCAAACCATGTCCGAATAGAAAAGAGGGCACCACATCATCCGGTTTAAGGATATCGCCCACAGACACTTCCAGAGTCACAGGTGCCTCTGCAGCCTTTTTCTCACGGGTAAGGCGAACTGCCTCCAGCCTAAGTTTGGCAATAATATTCGGGTCCTCATCCAGCATTTTCTCGTAGTTGCCGATGGTTTTCACCACATGCGTTTTCTTTTTACGTGTTCCCGGAATATGGGTTTCCTCTCGGAACTGGATAACACGCGACTTGCCGTAACCCGATATTGCGACGTACATATAGGACCACCTCGCTCTGCGAAATGTAAAAATAGGCAACATCATTATATCACAAAGCGAGCTAAAAAGCAGGATATAGCAGGATAAATAATAATAAAACTTTTGTTACATAAAAATCCCCCGAAACCACCTTGATACCGCGTGTTCGGGGGATTGATCGACATGCTTATTGGCCACTAAGTTCCAAAGTCAGGAGCGAATTTTCTTAAATCAAACATAAAAATCAAGCGGCTTGCCAAAAGGCAGGCCGCTTTTTTATGATCACGTCGGGAAACGCAATTTTGATGCACGGGGAAAGAATTCCTACTGCTTGAACCAGACCCCGCCGGTTAATACGTATGTGCCTGCTCCTCCTGCATTGTATGCTGCTGTAAAAGACTCATTATTCGAAAAGACGCCGCCCTCTATTTTTACGACATTCGGTCCGATCGTCACCTTTGTCAAAGGATTGTCCATAAACGCACCGTAATCCAATCTGGTCAAGCTGTCAGGCAGGACTAACTCCGTAAGATCATTGTCCTTAAAAGCCCTCGCGTGTATGCGCGTGATGCCCTCTTCTATAACTACAGATGTCAGACCTTTGCCGTTAAAAACATCCTGATAGATTACAGTGACAGCAGTTCCGTCTATTGATGCAGGGATCTTTATATCCTTTTCATCGCCGTCGTAAGAGCCTGTAATGAAACCTGTAAATCCTCCGCTTTTTTCTATCTCAACTTCCGTTCCACTTACAACATGCAGGATTCCCCATTTTTGTTTCTGTATGCTCCAGGCAAAAATATTTCCTTCTATGTTGGCAACTGGGATCCTATCTATATTTCCGGCGTTGAAAAGGGCTGTAAGTCTTGCCGAATCTGTCGTCAGCCCATTAAAAACATCGCTGCCGCTAATATTTTGGCTCATTTTATAGAGTACTGATACTCTGTTCAATGTTTTTAAAGTAGTAAAATCCGCTGTCCTATCGGTCCTGCCAATGATAGGAGGGAGCAGCAACAGCAATATAGCGACAATGATCCCAGTCACCGCAATGACTACAAGCATCTCGGACAAAGCAAAAGCATTTTTCACGCTTTTTTTTAAAGGTGAAATGTCTGTTCGCCTCCACTCTCAAAAAGAAGAGACCCCAATAAAAAACATTTCTTCATTTTGTTTTTTACTCTAAACCTATTTTTCGAAAATTACAATCATTTTGACAATGTATGACTATTTATGTACACCGAGATGCATTATAACCGGATCAATTTTCTAAATATACTTTTTATAGACATCGAGGCGTTCGTTATGTAAAAGAGGCCGCATCTCACGGATCTTGGGAAGATAGTTTATGTCTATCTCCACATCCACGACAGCCTCTTCGAAAAGCGGAAGTTGTGCCACAATGTCACCGTTCGGATCCACAACGTGGGAGCCTCCGAAGTAGATCGAACAGCCAGAGGCTGCATGGTTGCAGCAGACGACATAACTTGTCTGAGAAAAGGCCGTTCCTTGAGTTAGTTTTTTCCAGTTAGAAAAGCATTTTTCTCCGTCTGCCCTGTCCAAAACTGTGGCTGCTGAGGGGTAAAAGATGACTTCTGCCCCAAGTTTTGCCGCGAAGATGGCGTTAGTCATGTGCCAGAGGTCCTCGCAAACAAACATCCCAGCTTTGCAGCAGGGGGCATCCGCGACCGTGACTTCATCGCCTTCGCTGAATGTAAGGTGTTCCGTGTACTGTGCGTAATTGCATAGGTTTATCTTCCTGTGCACGGCAAGACTCTTTCCGCCTGAAAAGTATTCAAGGGCTATGTAGGGCTTCTTGCCGGGCTGCTCAAAAAGTGGATAGCTGATAAGGATATCACACCCGCTCTCTCGGGTTTTTTCCGCAATAAGAGGAAGTGCAGCGTCGACATCCCCTTTGAGCCTTTTTGCCCCGGCTTCAGTCGAAATTGCCTCTTTGACCTCATAACCGGAAAGGTAAAGTTCGGGAAGAACAAGGATCGAACTCCCCCTCTTCGCACAATCATCGAGCAATGACAACGCACGCTTCATATTTTTTTCAACATCCATTACTGCAGGCGCGACCTGCGCCAAGGTTATCCTGAAACTCTCCATTTTATTATCACCTGATTTCGAGATTAAGCCGATTCCACTGGAATTATACGTGAAAATTACCGATATAAAAAAATACAACATATCAGATAATTAAAAAGATGTTATATTGCTTAGGTTTTTGAAACCATGATCCTTGGGGCGGCCATTGTCTGCCAAACGGTCATCACCTACCGGCAACTCATTTTACTAAGACAATAATACACATAGGAGGAATGAAAAAATGTTGAAAAATCTTTTCAGCCCTTTCGTCATCAAAGGAAAGACCATGAAAAACCGCCTGGCGGTATCTCCAATGGTGACAAACTACTGCAACGAGGACGGAACATGTACAGAAATGTTTTCGGCATATCACGAAGCAAAAGCCAAGGGCGGCTTTGGAATGATAATTACGGAAGATTTTGCTGTAAGGCCTAGGGGGAAGGGATTCAAACATCTGCCCGGACTGTGGAATGATGAGCAGATCCCGGGATTTAAGGAATTTACGAAAAGGATCCACAAGCATGATACTGTTTTGATCGCGCAGATATACCACGCCGGCAGGCAGTCCAGCAAAATGGTACTTGGCGAGGCACCTGAGGCCCCTTCTGCAATTCCCTGCCCATTCAGCCCGGACATGCCGGAAGAGTTGAGCATTGAGGAAATCAAAAAAATCATCACAGAGTTTGGTGATTGTGCGCGCAGAGCCGAGAAAGCAGGGTTTGACGGCATAGAGGTCCACGGCGCCCATGGATATCTGATCTCCCAGTTCATGTCCTCCTATACCAACAAACGTACCGACGAGTACGGAGGATCTCTCCAGAATCGTATCCGTTTTGCCGTACAGATCGTGAAAGATATTCGCTCGAAGGTCAGCAAGGATTTTATCGTCGGTTACCGTATATCTGCAGATGAATATGTTACCGGAGGCAGAAATATCGGTGATACGATGACTATAGTCCCTTTTCTTGAGGAGGCCGGAATTGACTATATCCATGTTTCTGCGGGTGTTTACCGTTCCTTTGATGACATCATACCCTCGCAGTACCGCGGCCACTCATGGAATACCACTGCTGCGGTAGAGGTAAAAAAGATAACCAAACTTCCTGTGATCTCTGTTGGAAGGATCAACGACCCCAGGCTGGCAGAAACGGTCATTGCCTCCGGAAAAGCAGATATAGTTGCAATGGGACGACAGTCACTTACCGATCCTGAGACACCCAACAAGGCAAAAGAGGGCCGCTTCGATGAGATCCGCAATTGTATCGCATGCCATCACGGATGCGTTAAAAACCTGCTAAACAATGTCCCGATCCAGTGTATCCTGAATCCGACACTGGGCAGGGAAAGCGAAGTCTCTCTTGAAAAGACAGCGGCACCCAAAAATATAATGGTCATAGGTTCAGGTCCTGCAGGACTTGAGGCAGCTATCACAGCGGCCTCGCGCGGACACAGGGTAAAGGTTTTCGAGAAAAACCGCTGGGCAGGCGGCCAGTTCCGCATCGGTGCTGTACCACCCGGAAAAGGTGAAATGATCAACTATATCAACTGGCAGTTAAACGAGCTCGAAAAACTGAACGTGCCCGTCCTGATGGAGACGGAAGTCACCCCGGAACTTGTGAAAAAGGAAAATCCGGATGTCATTTTCGCCGCCACGGGAGCTGATCCCATCATCCCAAACATACCGGGGATCAACAGGCCAAACGCAGTAACCGCTCATGATGTTCTTTCAGGAAAGGTCAACACAGGCAACAGCGTTGTTGTTGTGGGTGGCGGATGTGTAGGAGCTGAAACTGCCAACCAGCTTGCAAACTACTTAAAAGGCGTCACTATCATCGAAATGCTGGACGCGATCGCAGGTGATGAAATAGTGGTCCCGCGCTGGGATCTTCTGGAAGATCTTGAAAAGAACAAAGTAAGGATCTGCACAAAGACCACGGTCGACGAGATCACAGATGCAGGAGTGAAGGTGTCCGGCGCAGTAAATGAAGTGATCCCATGCGACACAGTTGTCATTGCTGTTGGGGCAAAACCGGTGCTGGGCCTTGCAGATGCACTGAAAAAAGACGGTTTTGACATCCGCGTCATTGGAGGCGCTGCAAAAGTCGGTCTGGGCGGAGAAGCCATAATGGAAGGCTTTGAGGTCGGAAGGACCATCTAGTCAGGCCCCAAATTTAGCTTATCAATTAAAGCTGCCTCTCTCCGCCAAGAGGGAGACAGCTTTATTTTTGGTGCGCCCGACATGTGCGCAGACTAGACGGTGAAAGACCGTTACAGGCTTTGCAGTGGGAACTGTTAGCCAAAGGCAAGGGTGTCCATCGTGAGGTGGAATCTGAAGGAAGCCGGAGGCAAACCCTTGGTCCGAC
>JAJFTP010000092.1 GCA_021372895.1 Synergistaceae bacterium | reverse complement strand
TTTGGCATAAGGTAATGCCATACGCCGGGTGATCCTTGTTCTGGTCTCGCTTTTTTTGAATCTTTTATAAATACAGTTATACCGCAAAGCATGATTAAAGTAGAGGCAAGTTTCGGAAATACAGACGGAGCTGAATAACTGTCGCTCGTCATGTCCAGCGCAAAGTAGTATCCAAGCGCGCCAAATATTATTCCGAGAACGGCAAAACCGAGCTCGCCAGGTTTGCGCGTCACCTCAGGAACAAAAGCAGAAAGATCTTTGGGCGCCGCGTGCTTATCATCTATATTGACTTTGCGTTCAGCATCAGCTGCATTGCCACTCACTGTTTCAGAACTATCCATCTTAGACCCTCCATTTACAGAATAACAAAGCCTCTTAAAAACCTGCGTTTTGCGGGACATGTAAGGGCTTAGGCAATAAATTGCCCCTCCATGTCCCGCAATGGTCGGAATATGTCTTATTTCGGTTCCGGAATTTTAAACTCCGCCGGAGATTTTTTAGCTCCGCCTGCATTGTATATCAGCCAGCTTGCCGTCGATTCAAAGTTTTTAAGGAATACTTTCGCCTTATCTCCTGTAAGACCAAGCTTAAAACCGCCGGAATTATTGACAAACTCTGTAAAACGCGGTTCGTTGTAAGCCTTTGTGAAAGCATCCGTCAGCTTTTCTACGATGTCATTCGGAGTACCCTTCTTCACAAATACGCCGTAGAAGGGACCCCATGGAAGATACTTTTTGTACTCCGGATATATCTCTGTGA
This sequence comes from Synergistaceae bacterium, assembly GCA_021372895.1. Classification (NCBI taxonomy): domain Bacteria; kingdom Thermotogati; phylum Synergistota; class Synergistia; order Synergistales; family Synergistaceae; species Synergistaceae bacterium. The sequence continues at coordinate 7,139 of JAJFTP010000092.1, read as the reverse complement.
TCGCAGGGACATCAGGTAACTGCGGGACACGTTTCGTTCTGAGGACTGCAAGACCGCGAAGACGTCCCGCGCGAATGTACTCAACAGAGGTAGAAAGTGCCAGAGGCATTACATCCACGTGTCCGCCCATTAAAGCCGTCGCTCCGGGACCGTCGCCATCAAACTGGATATAGTTGAAGCTGATACCGTGGATACTCTTCATCATTGCTCCGGCAACATATGGGAGCCCACCCGTGCCGCTTGTCCCCATCTTGATTTTACTATTTTTCTTGGCTGCCTCAACGAGATCCTTGAATGTTTTATATGGCGTATCGGGGTTAACACAGACAACCACGGCACCCTCAACTGCAAGGATGATAGGCTCAAAATCGTTGAAGCTGAGAGGTGAAAGACCAAGCACCCTGTAGGTAGCCGGGTTTTCCGCGGCATAAAGCAGGCTATAGCCGTCCGCAGGCTGATTGGCGACAAATGTGGTCGCTACAGCACCACTTGCTCCTGTTTTGTTCTGGAGAATAATTGCTTTCCCCAGATATTTCTCTGCTAGAGGCGAGAGTGCCCTGGCAACTCCGTCCATGCCTCCGCCCGCGCCCCATTGGATGTATCCCTGGATATTTTTATCGGGATACGCGGCAAAACCGGACGATACCGCTATCGTTACCAGCACCAGAGCGATAAAAAGAACGAAAAGTTTTTTCATAATGATTCCCCCTTATAGATTTGTGTCGGCTTTTATACTGTTTTAAAAATATTGTTTTTTTATGCCTCAGGATAAACCACATCAAGACATTTGCGCAGATCTGCCACCGGGATCTGCCCTGGTGCGGATGCCTGTGAACCGACCGCAAAGGTCAGGTCGGAGCCGTAGAGACCGCCGACTATGCGGCTGACTGCTCCGATGCCGCCCATTGACATTGTAATAATGGGAATATCCGCAAATTTTCTGCGCACGGCAAGTGTCGCCTCAAGGAGGGTCAGCACATCCTCTTCTGCCTGCGGCATGGCTGCCAGTTTGGCGACATGCGCACCGGCTTCGATCTGAGCAGACATAATTGAAATAAGTTCTTCTTTTGCGGGAGTCTTTTTAAAATCATGGAATGAAACTATGAGGTGAACAGAACTGCCGTCAAGGGATTTCAATACTTCGCCTATCTTCTGAGGACCATATTTCAGCTCCATGTCGATAAAATCGACAAGTCTGCCCTTGACTGCGCCGTCATAAATTTTGAATTTCGCCTCATCGCTTACTTTTTTGTAGCCGCCTTCCCAATCTCCGCGGCATGTAAGGATAATCGGTACTCCTCCTGCAGCCGCGTGAACTTCTTTCACCATTTCCACTGATTTCTGAACATCTTCGACAAAATCCCATGCATCTATCCGCAACTCTATGACATCAGGGGCAATTTCAGGAACATTCTTCACCTCTGCCAGAATTTCTTCACGGCTCTTCCCGACAAGCGGGATACAGACAAGAGGCATAGCACCACCCATCGTCCAACTCCGTATGCGTATAGGCTTTTTAGGCTTTAATCTCATAGACAGCCACCTCTCATTTTTAATATATTTTCGCAGTACGGAAATTTTCTTCATCTATAGGAAATAAATACACAATAATGGTTCACTTTAATTTTGTCAAGACGCCATTTGATAGCTATTTCTTCCACAAAACGGAAGTGTATATTGTGTGTTTATGTTGTTGATCTCTTCCGTGAACGGACCACCTGCTAAAGGACCCCGTTCTGCTTAAGATACTCTTTGGCGGTAACAAGGCAGCGGCGCGCATGCTCTGTATATCCCCACTTGGCAACATATCCGAGGTTTGGCAGTTCTATTGAAAGCACCGTGTCAGGCCGCATCCTTTTGACCATTCCGGCAACGTCTATAGCGCCTTCGCCGACATAGTACCTTTCGTCACGCCCTGTGTGGATAAGCGCCTCTTTGTCTGTAAGTGCCGGGATCTCAGCCGGACCGTCACAGATATGAGCAAGGTTATAAAGTTCCTTAGGGCATGCTTCAAGTTCCTCCATTGAAACCCTGGAACGGTATACGTGAAGCGTATCAAGCATTATGCCCGCATTGGGCTTCTTCACCGTGTCGATAACTTCGCGTACGCCCTTCATGTCATAGACGCTTGCCCATGTGGGGAATTCAAGATTGACTGTGAGGTCATACTGTGCGGCAAGATCACAGAGCGTGGCGAACTGGTCTATGTAGTATTCCTTGTCATCTGTCCATATGCTGCTTATCATGCCCTTTGCCCCGAGCCTCGCAGCGGCTTCAAACGACCTCTCGTAGTTCCTTACATCTACACCGTCTGCAATTCTTGCAAGCTCGATGTCGTATATCTCCATTCCGGTGTCTTCCATTGCCTGTTTTGTCAGATCGAACATCTTTTTATTTTTTGAAATGTCAAAATCAAATTCTCCTTTGACACCCATGCTGATAATTCTGATACTGACATAGTCGTAGCCGATCAGATGTGCGTTGTAAATCATTTCGGGCGGAGTCCACCCAAGGACTGTCAGATGAGCAAGTGAAAATTTGTGCGTCATTTTTCTTCCTCCTGTTTAAGTTGGCATATTTGAATATAAATTCCATTGTGCAGAAAAAAAATCCATTTAAGAGAATTGATTACAAGATATCGGTTTGTTATAAATCTGTCAAGATGTTATTTTTAAAATATGCACGCCTGTATATCATCGTAAGCATTTTATTCAGGCTTTCAAGCAATATAAAATTTCCGTTATGCGGAATTAATTATTGCTTGACAGAATATTATTACTGTTGTAAAGTCCACTTATTATCATAGTTATCTTTCAGGGGTGATTGACGTGGCAATGAAGTGGCCGGAAAAAATTATTTTTTGCGAGGTTGGCCCGCGCGACGGACTGCAGAATGAATCCACCATGCTTTCAATAGAGCAGAAAATCGCCCTGATAGAGGGCGTCGTCGATGCGGGGGTCCCTATCGTGGAAGTAGGTTCTTTTGTACATCCTAAGGCAGTTCCCCAAATGGCTGATACGGATGAGGTGGCAAAGAGGATACGGCGAGTCCCAGGCGTTGAGTACAGGTGTCTCGTCGCAAACAAAAAAGGTGTGGAACGGGCACTTGCAGCCGGTATAACAAAGGTCAAGCTCACTCTCTCCGCGAGCGAATCACACGCAAAAGCCAACATGAACAAGACGATAGCAGAACTCCTTGAAGGGTTCCGGGAATGTGTGCCATTCGCACGTGAAAACGGCGCAGAAGTCTCCGGCGCTATTTCAACAGCATTTGGCTGTCCGTTTGAGGGTAAGATCTCCACCGAACGTCTCATAGATATCACGAAGAGTTTCGGTGACCTTGGCATAACGGAGCTCTCACTTTCAGATACTACCGGCATGGCAAATCCTCGCCAGGTCTACGATGTGACATCGCTTATGCAGGATAAGTTCCCTGATGTGCGCTGGTTCCTCCATTTCCATAACACGCGCGGCATGGCGCTCGCCAACATGATTGCCGGCCTCAACGCCGGGATCATACGTTATGATGCATCGCTGGCAGGCCTGGGAGGCTGCCCGTATGCACCTGGAGCATCCGGCAATATTGCCTCCGAGGATATGCTGCACATGCTTGGTGAGATGGGGATAGCAACCGGGATCGATCTCGACATGATGATAAATCTTGCCAAACAGCTTCAAAAGTGGGTCGGACATCCCACAGACAGTTCGATCCTCAGGGCTGGAAAGGTTTCCGACTTAGTCAGTATCACAGCCGCAAAGAAGCAACCTAAGTAAAACGACACCTCCTCTCACAATATAGATGCACCTATCCCTTCTCCAGAAGCAGGGAGCCGAGTTAAGTACCGGCTCCCTGCTTCTATGCGAAAACACCTAGCAGTAAATTCTCAAATTATTGATGGAAGCTCCCGCGCGCCTGACTATATGGTTTATATTGGCCAGCATTTATTATGTCCTCCACTATCTGCTCATAAGTTTTTCGAGGTTGTGCTTGTATTCAGGTATCGCATCCCATACGGTGCTGCCCAGTTCACACGGGAACTCCTCACAAAAACCGCAATGGGGTATCCCGTTCTCCAGCGCGCACATTCTTATGCGGCATCCGGCACATAAGATGCTCTTCGATCCAGGCTCAAGACAGCCGGTACATTTGAGGCGTGACGGAAGGATAAAGGATACATGCCCCTCGTTTTCCCGTTCTGCCGCAATACGCGCCAATGTTTTAACGTCGCCGCGCGCCGTGGCCTTCCTGGCCTCGCACGTATCGCAGTCCATGCCGCAACAGCCTATATTTGCCATCAGTCAAGCTCTGCACTCGGATTTATCGCGTTCGCAACGCCAAGCTGTATTATTTTGCTGCCTGTTTTTTCAAGCTCGGCACCGAGCGCTTCAAGCCCCTGCCGGACTGTGCGCCACTCCGTTTCGAACGCGTTATCGACGAGAAATAGGGCGCGTTTTGTATTCTCTGAAACAGAGGCCCGGCGTGTGTCCCGATAATTCCAGAGCCAGCAGCAGATTTTTTCATCATCTGCGTAGACGACGTTTTTCTGGTCTACATCAATAACACTGTCTCCTGCACCAAGCGGATAAAATTTTTCACCTTCCATGCCGAATCGCAGTGTAAGGTTACCCTTGATCCTGTCCATGTCATAGGCACCCATAGGGAGCAGGTTCATCACAGAGACGCAGTTGTAGCAGTCTACTACGGTTAAGACAGCCCAGATGTCCCCCTTGAAGGTGCGGCGCAGGAGTGATTCGAGCGAGCTCTGATATTTACTCGGTTTAACGCCCATTTTGCGGTAGACCTCCCGCCAACCGGCAACATCCGGATGAAGCATCATGGTATCGGCCGATATGCCGATATCGTTGAGCCTGCCGACGAGAGACCTCTTCATTCCTTCGATGTACTCGCTCTTCGGCTGCACATGCACCTCCGCTGTGAGCCATCCGATGCTTGCATCCGGAAAAACTGCAAATATCGCCTCGTCAATCGTTATTTTCATAACGCCCATCCTTTCCAATTACTGTCTTTTAGCCGGCAAATATGCCGACAATGTTTATTTCAGAATAATTTTACCCATCCTGTCGCAAAGGATCTGGGCCAGGATCCCTACGGCCCAGCCGGCCAGGGTCCCGGCTATGAACAAAGGCACAGCATATATAAGTATGCGCACGTCGCCTACAAGATAAGTGATGACGGTTATCTGCCCTGCGTTGAATGCCCATGCCCCTGCGACGCTTATCCAAGGCAGTGTAAACTCCTTGCGGGATTTTGTGTAAAGCACCACCATCATGATAGTCGCAAGCAACCCACCGGCCATACTGCAAAGGAAAGCAAACCAGTTGCCCGTTATGAGCCAGGAGAGACAGACCCGCAGCAACGTGACGGCAAAGGCCTCTTTCACGCCAAGCAGCACAAGAGCAACAAGCGCGAACACATTTGCAGCTCCGAGCCTGATTCCTGGCAGCGGAAGCGGCAAAGCTCCCTCCACGAGGTTAAAAACCAAGGCAAGCGCAATCAGAAGCCCTGTAATGATAACGTTACGCAGACTCATCAGTACGACACCCCGTCAACATCTGACCTGCCTGATATCCTTATCTCAAGCCGGTGCGGCAGACAGATCGTACTCTCTCCCGCATGTTTCAGCCATCCGCGGCGCACACAGTCCCTATCAGGGCAGTCTGCATCTATTATAGCTATCCTGCCGCCTTCAACGTATATTGTATTGTATCCGCCATTGTATTTTATAGTTAATTCCTCGGGCGCTGCTTTGGCATCAAGCATGAAACTTTTTATTACCTTGCGATTCTGAATGACATCTGCTCTCAGCATCTCCGGCGATGCAACGAACGTCTGTGCCAGCCACAGAAACGTACCAACAGCAAGCAGCAGCACAAAAATTACAAGCATTGATCTGTCCCCGCGCCTCACTTTACAGCTCCGTTGATAACTTCCAGCATCATGCCGCCATCCGTCAGGCTGAATTTATTTTCAATATTTTGAGTTATAAAAACCTTCTTCTCTGCACCGACAACCAGCACAGCTTCTAAATCCCTGTGTTCACGCAGGAACGCCACGCTCTTCTCCGGGCCCATCACGAACATGGCCGTACACAGCGCATCCGCGTCGGCGGAACTTTTAGATATGACCGAGACCGAAACAAGACCTGACTGCACAGGCCGCCCCGTCGACGGGTCAAATATATGGTTATAGCGCACCCCGTCTTTTTCAAAATATCTCTCATAGGGACCCGAGGTCACGACTGAGATATCCTCTACGTCGATCGTACCAAAATATTCGCCGCGCGGCTTGTCGGGATGTTGCAGCCCAATTTTCCACGCATGCCCCTTCGGTGATTTTCCGATCACGTACAAATTACCGCCAAGATCTATAAGAGCGGATGTGATGCCGTGCTTGCGCAGCAGGTCGGCTACCCTGTCTGCGATCCAGCCCTTTGCTATGCCTCCGAGGTCAAACCGCTGTCCCCTGCCGACCGCCGCATAGCAGCCTCCGTTTTGTTTATAACAGGAAACTCGCCTGTAATCGACCAGCTCACGCGCAGCATCTATTTCACTGTCGGCAGGGACATGGGCGTTTTTCGTGCCGATCCCCCATAGCCTCACGACCGGACCTATTGTGGGATCAAACGCTCCACCGGTCTCACCTGCATTTTTGAGTGCAAGGGCAATAAGCTCCCCGGTCTCAGGGCTGACTTTGATCCTTCCGCCGGAATTGGAATTGATTCTGGAAATGTCAGAGGTTGCAATATTTACCGAAAAAAGAGATTCAAGACGTACTATCTCAGCCATCGAAGCATCAAGCGCAGCATCCAACGACGCCTTATTTTCGCCCCACACATTCAGCCTGACTATCGTACCCAGCCTGAATGACTCGCGCTCGGCTTTTAGCGGCTCATGCAAACTGAAATATACCCTTGCGGCAAAAACAAGAACGGCAATAAAAAGCGTTGCTATCACTACACCGCGGATTTTAGACGAACTGGCCTCTCCGTTTATATATGCCAACTATACTCCCCCAGCAGTGTCCTGCTCTTGATCTCCATTATAACAGCCATAAATGGACATGGGCCAATGATTTGAGCGCCTGACGGCAAACAGTTAAGTCATGCTGCGGTTATTACC